>JABGUO010000237.1 GCA_018646565.1 Opitutia bacterium
AGATTTAAATTCAACCAGCACAACACTTACTATCACTGAAGATTTGAATCTAACTGCAAATTTTGCTCTTACCCGACCCTCTATCTCCGTAAGTGCGGGAATTGGAGGTGATGTAAACGATCTCAATTCCACTTACAATTATGGTAGCATTATCTCAATAGTTGCCACTCCAAATATCGGTTATACGTTTGAGAAATGGAATGGTAATGGGATATTTGAAAATCAGTTTTCAAATTCGACCAATATTACCTTACTCAATGACGCAAACATTACTGCATCCTTTACAAGAAGTATTTACGAAGTTTCAGTTTCCGTACAGGGACAGGGTGTCGCTCAAGGTAACGGAATCTATACTCATGGAGATACGATATCCTTAAGCGCTACTCCGGCGATGGGTTATTATTTTATAAAATGGAGCGGAACCGGAATGGGAAATTCATATAATACTAGCCTCCCGCTTACAATAACTGAGGATTTAAATATCACGGCCACCTTTGAGAAAATATCATATTCTCTGGACCAGACTGCAGGAATTGGAGGAACGATTAACGATGTGAATGCCTCTCAACTCTATGGTACAACTGTATCTATTGTGGCCACTCCCGCCGTTGGATATAGCTTTGCTGGTTGGGAGGGAAATGGGACCTTCACAGACCGTTCTTTGGCCGAGACTACTATCACAGTTAATTCCGATACAGTCATTAAAGCTTCCTTCAGTCCCAATACCCATTCCGTGACTATTGTAACCAGTGGAGAAGGAAATGTAACTGGAGAAGGAAATTATAGTTTCGGAGATAGCATTACACTCACTGCCTCTGCAGAGTCAGGAAATTATTTCGAGAAATGGAGCGGGAGTGGAATAGAAGATTCAAATAGTACATCCTTAACCATTACAGTTACTGAAAATCTAACTTTTACCGCTTCATTTATCACATCGCCTACTAATTTGAGCGAGTCACTCCAAGTAACGATTATTTCTCCCAGCTGGTATGCTAATGATTGGCTCGGGTACTTTTACCAATCTGGTAATGGTTGGTGCTATCACTACAATTTAGGGTGGATATTCCCTGAAACACAATCCGATGGTTCGATGTGGTTATGGTCTCCACAATTAAAATGGTTATGGCTCAATTCAGATTCATTTAGTAAGCAGCAATGTTGGGCCGCTACAGATGAAAATTGGATTTATTTCGATTTTGAATCCTTACCTTCCCCAAGAATTTTTAGGTATAAAGATGAAAAATGGAGCCCGTTTGATAAAAACCAAGAAGTTTCAATCCTAGATAGTTTATTTTGAATTTTCAGGAAAAATCTAAAGCACGTCGACTTTCAAGTGCATTCTTTAATGTCATTTCATCCGCAAATGTAACACCGCCTCCGCTGGGAAGACCGAACCCAATACGACTCACTTTAATATTCTGCTCTCCCACAATTTCTTCTTGGATATAATGACAAGTTGCCTCACTTTCCAAATCATTGCCCAAAGCTAAAATTACTTCTTTCACACTTCCCTCTTTCAGTCGTTTATCAAGGGTTGAAAAATTAAGTTGTTCGGGACCAATCCCGCGGAGCGGAGAAAGCTTGCCCTGTAAAACATGATATAAACCTCGATACGCACTCGATCTTTCAACGGCAAAAAGGTCTGGCACCCGTTCGATCACGCAAATTGAACCTATATCCCGATTCTCATCTAAACAAATTGAACAATGATCTCCCTCAGCCAAATTCCCACAACTGCCACAAGGTCCAATTAAACCTGCGGAATCATGTAGTTGTTCGATAAACTGATTTAACTTCTCGGGCTTCTCCACTAATAAATGGAGCACAATTCTTTCAGCCGACCTGAACCCTAGTCCCGGTAAGCTTTTAAATAAACGAACTAACTGGTCGTAACCAGGGGTCACAAGGATATTGGATTAGAAAAGGCCGGGCATTTGCATGCCACCAGTCAATCCGCTCATCGCATCGTCACTCTTCTTTTTCGCCTTCTCAGAGGCATCCTGAATAGTTTGCAATACCGCTTCAGATATAAATGCAGGATCTTCTTTCAAAAAATCTGGATCTAATTGTAATCCCTTGAAT
>JABGUO010000238.1 GCA_018646565.1 Opitutia bacterium
AAGAAAAGTAGATGGGCCCACATCCCATCGCTTAATTTCTTGGTTTTGGTAAATAACACTTTCCATAAGATATCAATTGCCCGTTCTTTGAACTTAGTGCAATATATTTGTGTAATCAGCATAAGCTTTTTAAACTTAAAAACAATTCCATGCTTACATATCAAAAATTTATTACCTTTTGTTGTTTTGCGATCACATTCTCATGTTTGCTTGGAGTGGAATCAGAAGAAAGCCAACCTGAGCGGTTAGAAACAAATTCCAGCATCCTTACTTCCGAAAAGATTGCTTTTCAAATTCCCATTCGTGATCAAATCGGATCTCCAATATTAGATATTTTGAGAAGGGGGCTTAAAAACGCGATTAAAGCAAATGCAGATATTGTGGTGATTGATATGGACACTCCGGGCGGTGAACTCGGAGTTACTCTAGAAATTATGCAGGAGATCATTGAATCGTTTGATCGATTTGATGGCCCAATCATTACTTATGTTAACAGAGAAGCAATTTCTGCAGGAGCTTACATTGCAATTGCTACCAATGAAATTGCCTTTGCCCCCTTTGCTCAAATCGGTGCTGCAGAAGCCGTGAGTGGAGGGGGAGCTGATATCGATTCATCTATGAAAAGGAAATTAAATTCTTATTTGAAAGCAAAAATTCGAAGTTATACAGGAGAATATAGGTATCGGTCACGAGTCATGGCCTCGATGATGGACTCGAATGAAACTCTTTTGATTGAAGGTGAGCGTCCACTTGCTGCCGATGGTTCTGTGATTCAAAAAGAGGGGGAGCTACTAACTTTGACTGCAGAAGAAGCAATTAAGGGATACGGCGACCCACTACAACCTCTTTTGGGAACCGGAATTTATGAAAGCATTGATAAATTATTAGATGAAAAGTGGGGCGAGGGAAAATACCGCTTAATTAAAATGGAAATCAATTGGGCAGAGAATGTAGGCTTATGGCTTAATTCGGTTGGACCCATTATAATAGGAATTGGTTTACTGGGTTTATTTATAGAATTCAAGACACCCGGTTTCGGGTTTTTTGGGGTTGCGGGAATTATTTTTGTACTGATTTTCTTCGGCTCGAAATATGTTTCAGGCTTAGCGGGACAAGAAGAAATAATAATTTTTCTTATTGGAGTATCTTTGGTCGTGATAGAACTCTTTTTGTTCCCTGGGTTAATTTTCCCCGCTGTTTTAGGCACCTTTATGATCTTTGGGTCAATTTTATGGGCAATGGTCGATATTTGGCCCAACTCTGACTTTTCTTGGAACATTGAATTATTTCGACAACCCCTCTTGGATCTTTTTCTGGCGATTGCGATTGCGCTCGGTTTAGCTCTACTCCTTTCCCGAATTCTTCCGCATACCTCGATATGGAATCAATTAATATTAGCCGAGACTGTGGGAAATTTGAGCAGGCCCAAAACAAATTCAACAGACAGTAAAGAAAAAATTAAAAATGGGAGTAGGGGCTGTTCAGTTTCCGAACTTTTCCCAACTGGACAAGTTGAGATTGGCGGAGTTCGGTACGATGCAAGATCTAGTCTAGGGAAGATCGAAAGGGGTGCTTCTGTTGAAGTAACCGGTTTTAATGATTATGAATTAACGGTGACAAAAATTAACTGATGGAATCTATTCTTACAGCTCTGTTATTTGGTTACATATTAATTTTAGTAGAAGGTTTTTTGCCGGGAGGAATTCTGGGACTTGCAGGAGCATTTTGCATCGGGTTAGCATCTTACTTCGCATATTTGGAATACGGTGGCTTGCTGGCACCTACGCTAACCTTCGTATTAGGGGCATTGGGCGGTTTATTGATCGTATTTATAGAATTTAAATGGCTTTCCAAAAGTAGGCTGGGTAAAAACCTTTTTCTTTCCGGTTCTACAGATGGAATTAGCAATAAGGAATTACCAGGAGAGGAGATAATTGGACAGAAAGGAAAAACTTTAACAGAACACAAGCCGGAAGGAATAACTTTGCTCAATCAGAAAAATTATGATGCCTTTTGTGAAGACGGTTTCTTACCGAAAGGGACATCAATTGTTGTAACTGGAAGAGATGACTTTCGCATTCGAGTCAAACGATTTATTAACTAGTATTCAACTCACTTTCAAATTCACTCAAAAAATAACTAATTTAACACAAATAATATTATGGCAGACATGATTATATTGGTAGGAATCGGAATCGCTCTAATTGGCGGTCTTGTAATAGCACTGATAATGATTTCCTTTTTCGGTACCTGGCTGAAGGCACTTCTTGCAAAAGCTCCAGTTGGGTTTACAACCCTGCTTGCAATGCGCCTCAGGGGTGTACCTGTTGGATTAATTGTCGATGCAAGAGTAACCGCGGTTAAGGCAAGTATTCCCCTTACTACGGATCAACTTGAAGCTCACTACTTAGCAGAGGGAAATGTGGTTCAAACTGTTCAGTCGCTTATTGCGGCATCGAAGGCAAATATCACTTTAAATTGGGACCGTGCCTGTGCAATTGATTTGGCAACCAGGGGAACTTCGAAATCGGTCTTGGAAGCTGTCAGAACTTCAATTAACCCCAAGGTAATTGATTGTGTGATCG
>JABGUO010000239.1 GCA_018646565.1 Opitutia bacterium
GATGCCATAATCACATTGGCATGATGTTTTCCAGGGAAACCATTCGCCCGCGAATCGACCCGCCACCTTTCATTACCAGTTTTACGGTCCAGACAATAAGCGGTGCCTTTGACACTTCCAAAATAAACTGAATCCTTGGTAACTAAGGCCGAACTATACACTCCGCCTCTCGGAATAAGCCCCTGGCTTTCCATCTCTTGAAATCTTATTTTTTCGTCTTCAGAACCAAGCTGAAATTTCCAGGCTAAATCACCGTTTGGTTTTAATTTATAAAAGGCGGGAAATGTCGCAGTACCAAAATAAACATAACCATTGACCACAGATGGTGTGGCACAAACCATACCTATTTTTTGTGAAACTCCTTTTTTGGGAAACCTCCATTTCAGGGAAAGTTTGGAAATATTTTGTGGTGAAAGAATCCTTTCCGCGGAATTAAATCTCCAACCATTGGATGATTGATTGTAGGTGGGCCAATCTTGTGCACCGGAAATTCTTACTGAAGCTAGAAATAATATGGAAGCAAAAAGTCTGAGGAATCGCCGACTATAAAAGTGTTTTGAAATGCCCCTTTTCATCTAAGGAACAAAAAGTTAACAAAAGCCCGGTTAATTCCCGTCAATGATTTCTAACTCTGGTCAATTATCCAGACATTTCTAAAGCGCACATCCTGACCATGTTCCTGGAGTTTAAGTCCGCCGGGTGCAGCAGTAACCTTGATTCCACCATTTGCCTTTTGGATCTCAGCATTGTCATGCACCTTGATTCCATTCCACCAGACAGTGGCTCTTGCATTTGCGGTCTTTTTATCGCCGTCCCACTTCGCGTCCTTGAAAATAAAATGAAATGCATGCCATTGCCCATTGGAGCGCCAGGCATTGTGATCGGGCACGCGATCCATACAGAAAGCGGCAATTCCATGCCCGCCAATTTTCCAATTGTAGGGGTCTTTAATATCTTTTCCCTTGGGGGATTCGATCTGAATTTCATATCGGTTTTGCATGTAAACCCCACTATTGCTGTAACCGTCCGGTTTTCCGTCACCGCGGGCTCCCATCAAGATGAATTCAACATGCCCCTCGTAACTGGAATATTTCTTTTTGGTCACTAAGTCATGAGTTCCCCACTTCCTACCACCATTTGTCATTAGAGTCTTTCCGTCTCCGTTTGGGTTATCCATAATCTTCCAGGTAATTCCCATATCCTTCTTGGGCCACATTTCCCAATTTTTCTTAACTGATTTCATCGTCCCATCAAAAAGTACTTCTGCACCCTTGGGTGCTTTCAGACCAACATCCTTGTTCTTTTCATATCCGCTTCTATCTTCGGGCTTTTGGATCTTACCAGCATGAAGAAAACCGGCAAATACCAGCATCGAAGAGATGATTATGGATTGAGAAGTGGTTTTATTCATTTGTTTTTAATTGTTAAAAATAGCTAGATTAATCGAAATTTTATTCCTCTTCGTGTTTTTCATGTTCGTGTTCATGATCTTCTTCGCCTTCTCCATGATGTCGCCACTCTTCCCAAGTGTTGCGCGCTTCCCTTTCGGACATTTTTCCTAAACGAACTGCTGCCTTTAACCCACGGGCAACCTGTTCCCAAAGTTCCTCCTCATCTTCCCACAATTGACTATCCCGCTCTTGTTCACGGGAATACTCCCCATCTTCTTCAATAGGACGATGAAGGCTTCTCTCTACTTCTTCAATTTCACGGTGTGCCCTCGCCATAATCCGTACCGCTTCCTCCTCGCTCATCCGACCTTGTTCCACCGCTTGATCTAATTTTCTTTCCTGTTGTTCCAAATCAATTTCCCGATGAGCAAGATGAATCTCTTTTTGTAAATTCCGACGCAATGCCTCTCCTTCTCTCTGGGCTTCCTCCCTAATTAATTCTCCCTCTCGGACTGCCACTTCCAATTTTTTGATACCTTCTCGAAGCTCACGATGTAATTCAGCCGCAACTTTTTCTTTTTGCATTAGGCTTTCTTCCATTCGCTCGTATTCTGCATTTGCCTGTTCTCGAGACATTCTTCCCGAACGAACGGCCCCCTCAATTTCCTCTTTCACCCTGCCCCATTGAACTTCCTTCATGCGTTCATGCTGCTGACGGTGTAACTTTTCTAATTTCTTACGACCATCCTCCTGAGAGAGTTCTCCTTCACGGACCATTCCCTGAATTTTCCGAGACTCGGTATGCATGCGCACCTGCAAATTACCGATTTCTTCCTGAAGTCTTTTCTCTTTTTCTTTTAGTTCAGCTCGTCCCCTCTCCTCTCCGCTGGTTTCTTTTCTTTCTCTCTCGCGATGATCATCGGCAAATACTAGGTAAGATAAAGAACTAATGAAAAAGGGAAAGGAAAGGAAGATAAGCTTTTTCATAAATAAAAAAGAGGTAAGACAGAGAATCAGTACTTAGACTACTTTTTCTTCTTTTTGGAACAGTCTTCTTTTTTATCGGAGCAGGATTTCTTATCTTTGCCACAAGAAGAAGAGCTTTTTGGGGAACAGGATTCGGATTTTGTACAATCACTTGTTTTAGAGCATTCTTTTTTTGCACATGCATCTTTTCCTTTTTTACAATCTGACTTAGCCCGGCCTTTCCCACACTTAGATTTTCCCTTTTTCTTGTCGCAATCTGATTTCTCTCTTGAATCAGGACAAACTTTTGATCCCCTGTCCTGCCCCTGACCAGGACCTCGTCCCATCGGTGGCATCATTCCTCTAGCTGGACCTCCCCTTTGCATATCCGATCTGGGACTACCCCCATGAGGATGCGAAGGGAGGACACCTTGGCGTGGCATTCCTCCGCGCATTTGCATCTCCATTTGTTTACGGCGCATATCCCAGTGAAAATGTTCCATGTCCCACTCCCGACGCTCGCGATCGAAATCTCGCTTCATTCTCTCCATCTCCATATCCCATTCTAGGCGTGCCCGGTCATGTTCGCGTTCTATTCTTTCCAATTCAAATTCTAACTCCAGGATTTCAATCTCGCGTTCCAACTCTTCGGCTTCCTCCCAATCATCCTCCTCGTGGTATTCCCCTTCTTGCTCGTCATGATGTCCATGTTCACGCTGGACAGCATGCCATTTCGCCCATCCTTCCTTTTCGGTCATTTTGCCGGCCTTAACAGCCTGTTTAATACGTTCACCGATTTTGTGAAGTTCGTGCTTATGATCTTCCCCAGAAACGGAGATCATTCCACAGAGGAAAAAACAGACAGATAATAAAGATATGAGTGACTTTTTCATAGAAGGTATTGGGTTAACGAAAATTGAAATTACATAACAAAACATAATAAAAACAAAGTAAACTTCTTTTTGACGCTTGATCTCCTTTTGTTGAAATCTCAACCTAGCACAATGTATCGTACTTTTCTTCCTTTTTTATTCCTATTATCATCCATTTCTACTCAAGCTGAAAGGCCTAATATTATCCTCGTCTTCATTGACGATATGGGATGGGGAGACTTTTCCTGCTTTGGAAATGAGCATGCCAAGACTCCTCACATCGACCGCCTCGCTAAAGAAGGGCTGCGCTTCGATCAGTTTTACGTCAACTCGCCCATCTGCTCTCCATCCCGAGTGGCTATTTCCACCGGGCAATATCCCCAAAGGTGGAAAATTACTTCCTACCTGAGCAACCGAGACCATAATAAAAAACGAGGCATGGCTCAATGGCTCGATCCGAAAGCTCCAATGCTTGCCCGCTCCCTGCAAAAAAGCGGATACGCCACCGGCCACTTTGGAAAGTGGCACATGGGCGGCCAGCGCAATGTGGCCGACGCACCGGAAATATCAGAATATGGATTTGATCAATCGCTGACCAATTTTGAAGGAATGGGGCCCAAGCTTCTACCCCTCACACTCAAACCCGGACAGGATCCGAAAAAGCCAGGACGTCTATGGGCAGATGCCTACCGCCTGGGTAAAGGTGCCCGTTGGGTGCAACGATCCAAAATCACCGAAGGTTTTGTGGATGGAGCCATTCCTTTCATTAAAAAAGCGAAACAGGAGAACAAACCCTTTTACATCAATCTCTGGCCTGATGATGTGCATACTCCGTTTTGGCCTCCTGTTGAACAATGGAAAGACGGTTCTAAACGCCAGCTCTTTCTTTCCGTACTCGAGGAAATGGACCGGCAATTGGGCAAATTATTTGATCATGTCCGAAACAATCCTGATCTTGCCGACAATACGCTTATCCTTGCATGCTCCGATAACGGTCCGGAAAAGGGAGCCGGAGTTGCGGGTCCATTCCGTGGGTTCAAGACTCACCTTTATGAAGGAGGTATCCGTTCCTCTCTCGTTGCCTGGGCACCCAAGTTAATGAACAAAGAAGTGCAGGGTACTATCAATAAAAAATCCATCTTTTCGGCAATTGACCTTGTTCCCACACTACTCGAGATCACAAAAACACCGAAGCATGCTAATTTCGACGGCGAATCCCTACCCGATGTACTTCTGGGAAAATCGAATTCATCCCGCAAGCAGGATCTTCTTTTTCGACGTCCCCCGGACCGAGACTCTTTTTATGGCGTCGAAGATCTGCCCGATCTCGCAATCCGTTCAGGCAAATGGAAACTACTCTGTGAATACGATGGCTCCGATCCATCCCTATACGATCTGACCAAGGACCGTGGAGAAAAAAATAACCTGGCAGATGAACATCTCAAAATTGTTCAAGAACTTAGTCAAAAAGTAATTGCCTGGCATAAATCGATGCCCCCCGATAACGGACCACAAATGGTTTCTTCGGGGAAGAAGTAAATTCTAGTTAGGAAAGTACTTCCTTCACCACATGACCGTGCACATCGGTCAGGCGAAATTTCCGTCCCTGGAACCGGTAGGTCAAACGTTCGTGATCCATTCCCAGGAGATGTAACAGAGTTGCATTGAAGTCGTGGACATGCACGGGGGAATCCGCGATACCATAACCCAAATCATCCGTCCGTCCATGAACATGACCGGGCTTAGTTCCCCCTCCCGCCATCCAGACCGTAAAGGCTTCCTTATGATGATCCCGCCCCGCTTTGGTTTTCTCGCCCGAACCATTGGTTCCCTGAGCCATCGGGGTGCGTCCAAATTCCGCACTCCAAACCACCAAAGTCTCATCGAGCAAGCCTCGTTCTTTCAGGTCCTTAATTAAAGCGGCAATCGGTTGATCCACCTGTTTGCATTTGTTGGGTAAATTATTAAAAACGGAATTATGATGATCCCATCCCTGGTCGAATAACTGAACAAATCGCACTCCACGCTCGACCATCCGACGGGCGAGCAGACAGTTATTTGCAAATCCGGAGCCTCCCACTTTCGCCCCATAGCCATCAAGTGTACTTTGTGATTCCCTTGATAAATCTTTAAGCTCAGGGACACTCGTCTGCATACGGTAAGCCATTTCGTACTGGCTGATACGGGTGGCGATTTCGGGATCCCCCACCCCTTCGAGTTGCATCTCGTTCAATTGATTAACCGCAGAGATTACCTTACGCCGAGCCGAAGCGTCCACCCCCTCAGGATTGGAAAGAAAGAGAACAGGGTCACCCTTACCACGAAACTCGATACCTTGGTAAACGGAGGGAAGAAATCCACTCCCAAAAATACTGTTTCCCGCACCAGGATATTGTCCGGTAACCATGACCACAAATCCGGGAAGATCCTGGTTTGGCGATCCGAGACCATAATTAGTCCACGCCCCCAAGCTGGGTCGGCCGAAACGTTCGAACCCGGTCTGCATGAACATCTGGGCGGGCGCATGGTTGAACTGCTCAGTATGAAGAGTACGGATAAAGCACATGTCATCGGCTACAGTCTGTAAATGGGGAAGTAAATTTGAAATCCGGATACCGGATTTCCCACATTGCTTAAATTCGAATTTTGATTCGCTGGATGTGCCCAAGAGAGTTGGTCGTGAGCGAATAAACGCGAGCTGTTTGCCCTCAAACATTTCTTTGGGACAGAGTTCACCGTTTCTTTTTTGTAGCTCGGGTTTATAATCGAACAGATCGAGATGCGAGGGAGCACCAACCAAGTGGAAATAAATTACATTTTTCGCTTGGGGTGCAAAATGGGCAAATGGATTCCTAGGAGCTGCCTGTACATCGTTTTGGAGAAGGTCAGCAAGAGCATAACCTCCTATTCCCAGCCCCACCTTTTGAAAAAGCTGCCGACGCGTCAAAGTCCGAAGATATTGGTCTACTGGGTGAGCATTCATCCTTTAGTAATCGTTTCGTCGAGATTGAGCAGTGCATTAGCCACGAAAAACCAAGCCCCCACTTCGTTGGAGTCAAGCTTGGCAGGAATCTTAATGTCAGGTGCTTGGCTCAACAAATCCTTGGAAAGGGAACGATCGGACAGCAGCCGATCGCCCTGTTCCCGTAAAAGATCAAGAAGTATTTCCGTCTCTCCGTCAGTGGGGTCGCGAGAGAGAGCTCGGCGAAAAGCATGAACCATTCGATCAGTGGTCGACTGACCTGTGGTTTTCTCCAATATGGAAACCGCAAAGCCAAGTGCCATCTCAACATAGGCTTGATCATTCAACAAAGTAAGTGCCTGCAAAGGAGTATTCGTACGGCTCCGCTTGGGATGACATGTGGAACGATCGGGCCCGTCAAAATTAACAAAACTTGCATAGGGGGCAGCCCTTCTCCAAATGACATAGATTCCACGTCGAAAGCGATCCTCAGTTTTGGCGGCTATGTATTTGGGTTCGTTTCGACCAGTCTGTCTCCATAACCCATCCGGTTGGGGAGGATAGATGGGAGGGCCGCCCATTTTATCGCTTAATAAACCTGCAATCTGTAATCCGTTATCGCGAATCATTTCCGCAGTCATACGGAATCGGGGACCACGAAGAAAAAACCGGTTATTGGCATCTCTCTCCAACATTGAAGTAGTTACCCGCGAACTTTGCCCATAAGTGCCACTGAGAGCAATCAACTTGTGAATGTGTTTCATCGACCAGTCGTTCTCCATTAATTCGACTGCCAACCAGTCCAGTAATTCCGGATGTGTGGAGGGCTCGCTTTGGGAACCAAAATCCTCTTCGGTCGATACAATTCCTGCCCCGAAGAACTGCCCCCACCAACGATTCACCACCACCCGTGCAGTCAAAGGGTTTTCAGGATCGACCAACCACTTGGCCAATCCAAGCCGATTTTTGGGCCATTCCGGCTTCCAATCATTAAGCACTTGGGGAACATCCGCTTGCACCTTTTGCTTCGGTGAAAGATAATTCCCCCGGGCCATGACATGGGTATCACGCTTTTCATCCATTTCCACCATCACCAGTGTGGAGGGTGGAGTAACTTTCTTTAGTGATTTCTCAAGATCCTCGACTTTCTTTTGGAGAGACAAAAGTTTTGGATTTTCCTGATCAAAGATCACCCGCAATTCCTTCTCTTCTTTTCCATTCCTTTTCTCCTTCGCCAATAATTCATGCAGTCTCTTTTTATCCGCTTCACTTTTCTTCACTCCATCCGTTGAAAGAGAGAAGCGTGGACGCCCCACATTGCGCCCTCCCCCGTATAGATGTTTCATTTCTATATGTAATTTGGAATCCTCACTCAGTACCAGAGGCTCAGCAAATTCCGCTTGAACCCAGTGTGCTATTCCAAACTCGGGTGCAATCGCCCAGCCGTTACGCGTATCCAAATTCCCATCAAATAATTGCTCAGGTAAAAATCCAGCCTGATTAAAATCTGCAATCACTCGGCCAAATCCTAGCGGTTTAGATGAACCTTCCAACTTGATGATCATTTCAGTAAGCACGAAATTGGGATTGGCATTAGTTGTATTTCGTCCCGGTCCATTTTGTTTCATCGATTTGTGCAGCAGAGTCTCCATTTGAAATGAGTTCCAGATCCCCGCAGGTATAGTTACTTCAATTTGGTAAGTCGACTTGTTCCCGGATTTCCCTTCTGCCAATAAACTTCCACCCTTAACGATTCGTAGAATCTCACCACCATCAGAACCCGCCCTTACAGGTGTAAGCACCTGCCACTCGATTTCTTTCGTAACAACTTCACCCGATTGTGGTTGAATCCATTCCTTATACTTGCCATCCGCTTCCTTTTGGAGACTGACAAGTTTTTCCTTTTCTTCCTTGAGCTGGGCACGAATCAAATCTCTTTCCTTTTGTTTTTCAGGAGAAAGAGGAAGTTCCATCTTGGGTCCCCAAAAGTTAAAAGATACCCCTTTTCCACTCTTGTTTTCGACCTCCAATGGGGTGTTATTAAAGAATGCAAACATTTGAAAATACTCTTCCTGCGAGAAGGGATCGTATTTATGACTGTGGCACTGGGCACATTCCATTGTGGTTCCCAACCAGGTCGTACCGGTGGCGTTGACCCGATCGATCACTTGATTTACCCGGTTTTCCTCGGGGTGTACCCCGGCTTCCACATTACAGGTGGGGGTACGGTGAAAACCGGTGGCAATCTTCTGATCAATCGTCGCATTGGGAAGCAAATCCCCTGCGATTTGTTCTATAGTAAACTGATCAAAAGGCATATCCCCATTGATTGCATTGATCACCCAATCCCGAAATGCCCAACTGTCTCGTAACTGATCAGCTTGGAAACCATTGGAGTCAGCATACCTGGCCAAGTCTAACCACTGGCGTGCCCAATGTTCTCCATATCGAGGAGAAGCCAAAAGACGATCCACCACTCTTTCCCTGGCTTGGGGAGATTCGTCCTGAATGAATTTTTCATATTCCTCCAGCGTTGGGGGCAACCCGGTCAGACCCAGGCTTACTCGACGAATCCATTTTTTCTCCATCTCTGGTTCACTTGGTATCCATCCCTTATCTTCAAGTTTAGAGAGGATGAAAGCATCGATCGGAGTTTTTATAAAATCCTGTGAATTAAACTCTGGTAGTTTAGGTAGTTCAGGCACAACATAAGCCCAGTGCTTAGCGTACTGGGCACCAGATACAACCCAATTTCTAAGGATTTCGACCTGTTCAGGCTTAAGGGCATCTCCCTTAGGAGGCATTCTATCGTCCAAATCCGTAGAAACCACCCGATGGAGAATCTCACTTTCTTCTAAGTCATTGGGGACGACGGCTGGAAGCCCAGACTTCCCCCCCTTGTAGGCAAACTCAGCAAAGTCTAATCGCAAGCCACCCTGCGGATCATCCAGTCCGTGACAGGCAAAACAATGTTCAGATAAGATCGGACGAATTTGCCTATTAAAGTCAATTTTGGCCGACAGCAAGGAGGCAATGAATAGGAGTACAAACCAACTTTGTTTTAATTTTATCAATATATAATGTCTCGGGAACCTAAATTATTTCCAAAAAAACAGGGGGAAAGAAATAAACTTATTGAGGAGAAGAACCTGGGGGACCGCTTCTTGGACGACGACCACCCCCATCACCCGGATTTTCATTCTGCTGAGGCTGACCACTTGCTTCCGCTTCTTTCTGCTGGGCAACCCGTTCGGCAACTCTTTTTACTTCAGTAACTGTTCTTTCCTTTCGCTCCTCGTTTACGATGGCTTCAGCCCAAGTCATAGCGACTTCAGGGTCTTTGCGGACCACTTCACGGACGAAACGCTGGATTGGTTCATCCATTAGTTCGCCGGATGGAAATTGATTCAGCCAATCAGCGGTGGCAGTAGGGTCTTTCCGTGCCCATTGGGTTACTACCTCCTCCATACTTTCCGACCGTGCCTCTCCTTCAGGCATATTGGCAACCCACTGGGCTGCATCAACAGGATTTTTACGCGCCCAAATCTCGGCCACATCTTCACTCACTGCGGCCTTCACCTGAGACTCCTCCATTTCATCAACCCACTCGACTGCGCGTCCGAGATCCTCGCGGGCAATCTTTTCCCCAATTTCCCGGTATGCGAAATTTTGCAAAGATCCTTCCGGCAGGTTTTCCGCCCAGTTCATGGAAATATCCTCTCCTTTTTTCCAAGTCTGCTCAAATAAAATAGATGCGGCACGACCCCGAACCCGACCGTAGGGTAATTCAGACATTAAATCCGTGGCGCCGACTAAATTATCTTCTGCCATTCCACTTATTATTCCCACAAAATAAGGGTTTTCACTCCCTTCCCCTCCATCAAAATTCTCCCTTGCCCATGCAATTGCCTCATCTGAATTCTTTCTGGCCCATGAGTCCATAATTGAACTAGATCCAATCCGTTGTTCAAAACCATCCAAACTTTTTACCCATTTCATCGCACCCTGTGGATTAACCTGTGCCCAGCTAAATGTAAGCAGCCTCAATTCGCTGAAACGACTCGGTCCTTCGGGGAGTTTGTCATACGCTTCTATTGCACTGGCAATATTATCCTCGGTCGGATTTTTAAGCAGCTCGGCAAATGCCTGCATTCGAACAACAGGGTTTCCAGATTTCAGTCGATCCGCAATCGAATCTCGTGATTCGGTCTCAACTTCTTGATTGGGAACAATATTGCTCTCCTGAACTGGACCTTCATTGGAAACCGAAGCCTTTCCCATATTTGAAAGGGTGCCAACTACTAGAGTATCTGGTTTTGTTGTCGAATTGCTCGAATCAGTCACTTCGGATCGATTTGCAAATAAACGATCACTTTCCATTTTCTGACTCAGTCCATACCAATAAGAAATTGCTATGGTAAAAAGCCATACGAATACGAGTAGTAGTTTATTCATAATTCTAATTTTGCCCGGTTTTGTGACTGGATATGATTCTGGAAACGGAATGCACCGAAATCAAGCTCCAAGCGAGAAAAAAACAGATTCCACCTATTGGGGTTAAGCGGGAAAGTTCGGAATATCCTCCTATAATTCGAAGATAAATTGGGAATGAAAAAAGAAAAATTCCAAGAACTAAAAATATTGCCGATACCACAAGCAAAACCGGACGAGTTCCACTCGAAACCATAAAAAGCACCAGGAATATCAGAAAGAGAGCATGAAACAGTTGAAAGTTGGTGGCATAATTAAAAGAAAATCGATCCCTTGGTGTTGCAACAAATAAATACTCTAAACCATGCGCACCCCATGCACTAATAAGAACTGAAGTGCCGCCCAAAACTCCCCCCAAGAAGAGGAAGAACCATAACCAATTATTACCTTTCATATTATTTCCGTTCGCACAAAGCTGATAGTGACCTTATCTAAAGCATATGAACGAAGTAAAGAACTACCAAGTTGCAGACTTTTCTTCAATCCCATCACAACCTTGCCCGTGTGGAGAAACAAAAAGAGCATTTCTAGATGATCCCGAACAAACCGCTACTATTCACATCGTGACTATTTCCGAAAAGAGCAGAATGCATTACCATAAAAAAATAACTGAAATTTATAATGTTTTGGAGGGGAATGGAATTTTGGAAATTGATCACGATAAAATTAAACTTAAAAAAGGAACCTTTGTTTTGATGAAGCCCGGATGCCGGCACCGTGCAATTGGGAATCTAACTTTTATCAATGTGCCCATTCCCGCATTTGATATAAACGACGAATGGTTCGATTAATTGGCTAAAGGTTCATCCCCAAACGGGCTAGCAACTTTGTCATCACCAAATAAAGAATAACCGTTAACAAAATCCCA
>JABGUO010000027.1 GCA_018646565.1 Opitutia bacterium
ACAAATTAGGAGACTACCCATAGAGGGCAATCCAAATGAAGCGTTTAGGCTTCCTTAGATGGAAGAGGCCGAGGACTTTGGAAAGGTATTCCGAAAAGCAGGCAAGTTTAGATCGTAGGGAAAATTTTCTACAATCCAGAGGTTACGAAAAGAAACACCCGTTCCCTTATGATCCTGTATCATGAGAGGCCTTTTTCCATGATTCTTGTAGGGCCCACCCACTTCTCCATAAACCCAAGCATCATCATGAATCAAAATACCGTTATGAAAAGCTGTAACCCGGAGGGGCTCTTCCACTGTTCCATCTGTTGAAAACACGGGGGCTTTCATGATTATGTCGTAGGATTGCCATTCCCCTGGTTTACGGGATGCATTTACATGTGGGGGGTGCTGGCCATAAATGGAACCGCATGTACCGTCCGCAAATGTGGGATTTTGGAAACTATTGACCACTTGTATTTCATAGCCTGACATGAGAAAGATTCCCGAATTTCCATAGAGCTGACCTTTCCAGTCCGGGTTATCGGAGGGATCAAAACGAAATTCCAAATGGATTCGTGCATCCCCGTAAGCCTTTACTGTGGAGTTATTCCCTTTCCCTCGGGGCATAACCCCCTTTTTATCAAATACCCAATTAGGATTTGTCCATTGAGACGCATTCAGTACCGTTGCAGATTTAGGAATCGGAAGGATGCATTTTTTAACGGGTAGGGGAGGCACGATAGGAGGTACAGGGCGGCTTTTATCGTTTCGATTCCAGCTCGATCCGGCAAGAGACCAACCCACATTTCTTCCGGGTTTGGTTTCACGGACTGGGCGTAATTGATTTAATGTGTAGTAGATGGTATCGAAATCCAGCAGTTTGGCTTCAGTATTTTTTTGCTCGGTAAAAGTAATGGCGTATATTTTCTTTTCGTTCAAAGGGACGTCAAATGTGACCGTTTTACGGTCTTTAGAAAGTTGATAATTACTCACTTTTAACTCCTGCTGATCAACTGGGGGAGATCCATAGGTACTATAATAATGATATCCCCAACTGGAAACTTTTGGAGTCATTTTCTTACCAATCTTTTCGGTGAAACGAACAGAGAACCCAGTCTTGGTGAGGCTTGCTGAATGAATCGCAAAAGGTGTGGTTTTATTGTCCCACTCAACATATTGAATGGCGGTACGCTTACCTCCTTTGCTAAACCATCCTCGGCCCACTTGAGCAGACCAAAGACGACCTTGTGTATCGAAGGACATTTTGACTGGACCACTTTCTAATCCACGCAAAAAATCGATACACCAGCCTTGGTATTCTCCGTTAATTTTCTCAACACCGCTTCGAAAATAATTGGATTGTCTTTGGTCACCTATAAACATTTGTCCTTTAAATGGACCGAATTTACCATTCGTAGTATCCCATGTCGGACTACCCGGAGAATTGGCAATTTCCTCTCGTACTAACCAAACTGCAGGAGGCGTACGAATCTTCTCAAAATCCTCGGCTTTCATGGATAAAACTTTGTCTTTTGTGAAATCAGGACGAGCTGGAAGGGATGCAGGGTGCCCATAAAAATTACCTTCTCGTACATGATAGAGAGCACAATCCGCAACCCAGTCACCCTGATTATCTGTGATGAAAAGTTCATCATTTGGGCTCATACCAATTCCACAGGGAGAACGGAAACCACTGGCAAGAGGTTGGAAATGGCCTTTGCGGTCGGAGCGGTATACCCAGCCGCGCCAGGGTGCGTTGTAGGACATATTTCCTCCACCTTTCCCAAATGGTTTGCCATCCGGAACAGTAAACTCACCACGGGCCGCTAGATTAAGAGAGGCATATTTTCTACCTAATGAATCAACGACCGGACCAAAATGATATTCATGGTATTCTCCAGATATTCCAAATGCATCGGTTATACACTCGTAACGATCGCAAACTCCGTCTTTATCGAGATCAATCAGCTTGGTTAACTCAGGTTTTTGTCCGACATAGTAAGCATCTTCTTTTTCATCGAAATAGATTCCATTCGGTTCCATCAAGTTTTCGGCAAACTTTGTCCACACCTCTCCCTTCCGTTCCCACACCTCGCCTTCCCATGTGCAAATCGCAAGTGTACCATCTGGTTTGTGACACAATCCAAGAACGGAAACTGAACCTCGGGGCAAGGAAATAGATTGAATTTTATATCCATCAGGTATCTGAGCAGATAAAATTGAGAAACTGAATAAGATAAGCAGTGCAGAAAGTATGTTCATAGACTTAAAAATAAATTAGAAAGAGAGTTTGTAGGAGTTTTTACCTTCTGGACTAATACTGAATTTCTTCTGTTGCCCATCCACAAGTGTGGCAATTATAACTGAGTCTCCAGTGGTTTCGTAATGTAAAAGATTAAAACGATCGCCCTCCAATATCGTTTTTGCGATACTGGTTA
>JABGUO010000240.1 GCA_018646565.1 Opitutia bacterium
CTCTTTTCCGAAATCCTTCGAATCTCCCTTCAATGCCTCAAACATTGAGGAAGCATTAAACACATATATTCCCATCGATGCTAATACACGGTCACACTGTCCGTCTGTTGATTTTAGTTCTTCGGGAACTAAACTTGATATTACTTCCGGATCGGTTGGTTTTTCTACAAAATCGGTAATTCTGGCTTCCTCACCAATACTTAAAAGACCAAGTCCCGAAGCTTCATCAGTTGATACTGGTTTAGCGGCAACCGTAACTTCTGCTCCTCTTGCTAAATGCTCTTCCACCATTTTAGAAAAATCCATTCGGTACAATTGATCTCCAGAAAGAATAACAAAAATATCATCCGGCTTGGCATTAAAGTGCATTATGTTCCTGCGCACTGCATCTGCTGTGCCTTGGTACCAGTCATCTCCATGCTCTGTCTGCTCCGCCGACAGGATTTCAACAAAGCCACGACCAAAACGGTCAAAACGGTACGCATCTTGAACATGGCGATGCAGGGAGGCGGTATTAAATTGGCTTAGTAAATAGATTCTATTGTAACCCGAATTAATACAATTACTAATCGGAATATCAACCAATCGATACTTTCCCGCCAAGGGAACAGCAGGTTTACACCTTGATTTAGTTAATGGATACAAACGAGTACCTCGCCCACCTCCCATAATAACACAATGTACTTGTCTTTTCATTTTATACTTTCTTTGTTCTTGCTCGTCTTTCTTTTTTTCTTCCTGTTACAATATATGTGGAAATTGAAAACAGCATTCGTGCAATCACAAAAGGTTCCTTCCTTCCTTCACAGCACATAAGTTGGGCATATTTCATAACATTCTTACGAACCAGTTTAATAATTAGACACAATTTGATGCACACTTTACCTTCTCTAGAAGATTTTATAACTCAATCGAAAGAATTCGATGTTATTGCGGTTCGGGCCGAGTTTACTGCAGACGCGGAGACTCCACTTTCTGCATACGCAAAGCTTTCAAAAAATAAACCGGCATTCCTCTTTGAATCAGTAGTCGGGGGTGAGCAAGTCAGCAGGTTTTCTTTCGTTGGATGTAATCCAAAAAAGATCATCTCCTGTGGACAAACGGAGACCATAATAAACGAACTTGGCAATGCGCCTAAAACGATACCTACTCCAGAAGATCCACTTACCATTATTGAAGAGGAGTTGAATGGATTGAATTATTTAGGCTTTGACGATGAAACCAGATTTTCAGGAGGTGCGGTTGGTTATATTTCCTATGAGTATGCAAATCGAATAGAACCTACCGTTCCCATTCACGAGGAGGACGATTTGGACCTACCCATTCTCTACTTCATGATCGCAGATCTGGTTCTTGTATTTGATCATGCGCACCAGTCATTAACTATCTGTGCAAACTCGACTCCAGGCAATGACCCTAAAATTGCATACCAGGAAGCTTGCATACGTATTCAAGAGACAATCGACCTCTTAGCATTACCCTCCAATCTGACTCCCGCTTCCATTCATGGAAACGAAAGTATTGAAAATGTAAAAGGTAATCTGTCTAAGGAAGAGTTTGAAGAACTGGTAAACAAAACAAAGGAATTCATCCGGTCTGGCGATGTGATTCAAACTGTTCTTTCGCAGCGTTTCTCGATTCCCTATTCTGGCCCTCCCATTAACCTTTATCGAGCTATTCGTGCAATCAATCCCTCCCCCTACATGTTTTTACTGGAGGGAGAAGATTTTTCCGTTGTGGGGGCGTCTCCCGAGGTCCATGTTCGACTTACTGGTGAAGATGTACTCATTAGACCGATAGCAGGAACCCGTCCAAGAGGAAAAAATGAAAAGGAAGACAAAGAACTCGAGATTGACCTCCTGGCTGATGAGAAAGAAAAGGCCGAGCATTTAATGCTAGTCGATTTAGCAAGAAACGACATCGGACGGGTATGCCAAGTGGGAACAGTAAAAGCAGCAGAATACATGTCTATCGAGAGATATTCTCATGTGATGCACATAGTTTCTCAGGTGGTTGGCAAGATTGATCCAAATTTAAATGCATTCGATCTATTGCGTGCGACATTTCCTGCTGGCACCGTAAGCGGTGCACCCAAGGTAAGAGCAATGCAAATTATTGCGGAGTTTGAAAAAATCCAAAGAAATATTTATGCTGGGGCACTTGGTTATTTTGGATACGAGGGTAATCATGATTCATGTATTGCCATCCGAACCGCTATTATTTCAAAAAACACACTCCATTTACAAGCTGGAGCAGGTATTGTCTCAGATTCAATACCTGAAAACGAATACCAGGAAACTCTTAACAAAGCGAAAGGCATGTTAAAAGCACTTGCACTTGCAGAAAAAATTTCATCTTAATTCTGTTATTAAAATCTTACTATATGCAAAACCCAGAACAAGAATCCCTTAATATTTACTTACAAC
>JABGUO010000241.1 GCA_018646565.1 Opitutia bacterium
CATTTTTTATCGGATCTACGGCTACAGCAAAACGAGTACCATAATCAATCGCATAGCCATCAGGTGTTTCCAGCACAAAACCAATAGCTTGTTCAGGAACCTCCACCATGACCATACCAGCAACCAACCGGGTTTTCATTGCAGAGATAAGCTCAACTTCTGCCGGACCCTCCAAAACAAAACTGGCTCCAGATCGAAGTTCTATGGATGCCAGACCCGTGCGAAGTTTCAAAGTACCAGGAATAAGCTCAGATCCTGGAGTCGTAGGTAAATCACTTTCCCAGGCTGCATCTTCGCATGACTGAATGGTGGCAATTTTAGGTTCTGAAAAAAGGAAGTATCCTGATGTGCACAAAAAAAGGACAAGCAAACAGGCTGAAGCTGCCCAAGCATATTCACGCCAAGAAAAAGGAATAAGTCGTGAAGCTTTATCCTCTTCATCAACAGATAAACTGAAATCATCCAGCTTGGTATCAATCGTGCCCAAATCTAATAGAAAAGAACGGGCATCCTTATTCTCTCTCAACAAGGTTTGTAAGGAATCAAATTGAGAGGCTGAAAGACGATCGTCCAGATACCCGAGTATTAACTCTTTTTCTTCTTCAGTCATCCTAAGACTCCTGTATTCAAGGCGATCATTTTCCGATTCATACAATCACGAAGTTTGATACGGATACGTGCGAGTTTTTGATAAAAGGCTCCTTCGGTGCTACCAAAATCTTTCGCCAATTCTTTCTTGGATACCTTGGGGCTGTAAGCTTGCTGAACTAATACTTTCTCAGGAGCCTTTAACTTTTTCAGGCATTTATCCAAGGCCGACAATTGCAATTGTCTACGGGTCACCTGCTCTTCGGCATCGATGCCAATTTTTGTGATAATATCCTCGTCCAAGACCAATCGATCCCGGGCCTTCTTTCTTCTGAACTTCAAAACCTCAAACCGTGCGATCAAACATGCCCATGCTCCAAACTTTTCCGGTTGCTCAAGCGTCTCGAATTTCCTCCAGGCAACCAAGCTTACTTCCTGCATGATTTCGTCCACTTCCTCCGGTCGGATGACACAGGATCGAATGTAAGACCTTAAACCACTCTCATGCTTTAGAAAGAGCTTTAAAAAAGCTTCATTATTTGAGGTATTATGATCATTAGAAACCATTGCTACCTATAACGCTACCGATAGGTATAAAAATCAACGGTTTAACTGCCAGTTTTTTTAAAAATATTTTGAGATTCTCCATTTGACCCTTTGAAAACCGTTCGATTAAAGTTGGAGTTATGAAACAAAAAGTCCATTTATTAATAATTCTCAGCTTAAGCCCACTTACCTTCTTTGTAAGCTGTGGACAACAGGGAGATGCCAAGCCGTATCTATTGGATTATTGCTTGGTTGGAGGTAGTGACCTGGGCGATATGGGAGAACCAGTTTCATATGTCCACGATGGTCAAGAATTCAAATTCTGCTGCAAGCCCTGCATTCCAAAATTTAAGAAAAATCCTGAAAAATATATTCAGGAATTAAAAGAAGAAAGTGGTGACATGTAATCCTTATGTCCGAAATTTACGATTTCTTCCCAATCCTTTTTTTTCTTCAACTCTCTTGGCTAGGAATCCTTGCCGGAATCCTCACTGCCAGGGATCAGTATAATCTCGGAAGTGGATTGTTAACCAAAAAAAACTGCCTCATTACCGCAATTCAAATCTGTGCATCTGGTGGACTCATTTCGCTAATGATTTGCGGGCAACTTGCCAATGCTATTATCCAAACTTTGGGTTTCATAATTTGTTTTACCATTTCCCTGAAAATGGCAAAACAAAGCATCGGCCGAATTCTCATCTCGAGGGCTTGGATCAAATGGTTTATCTTCTTCTTAGCACTAACCTGGCTTTGGCAATGTCTACAGCTATTTAACTACGCGAGTATGGAATGGTTCATAATCTTTTTCATCACACACGCTGGACTTTTAACAATAACATCCATTTACAATTTTATCTTAAAGGTTAGGGGTGCAGAGAAATCAAAAATTACCAATGCCAATGTTGGCGTAGCTCTCTGTATATATCTATCTTATGCCCAGATAACAACATTTGCTACCGCAATTGCATTTGATTGCGGGATCTAGCTATAACTATAAATTCACGACTACAAAATAATCCAAAGGGTAGCTAAATAAATGAATTTTAATGTTTAGGTTTCTCAAGAGAAAAAGAATTATAATGAGTAAGTCCATATTTCCTGTATTAGGCATTGTCCTGTTATTTTTTTCATTATTCTTACATGCCCAAGAATCGGAAAGGCCCAATATCATTTGGATTATTGCGGAAGATATGTCACCCGATCTCGGTTGCTACGGAAACCAAGTAGTCACGACCCCCAACATTGATGGTCTGGCAGTAAAAGGGATGCAATTTACCAATGTCTTCACCACCAGTCCTGCCTGTTCACCAAGCAGGACAGCCCTTGCCACTGGTGTATTCCAAACAACTCTTGGTGCCCATCACATGCGTTACAGCAAGGAACTCATGCCTACCCTTCCCCAACCGGTGAAAACATTACCTCAATTGATGGGTGAAAGAGGATATTACACAGGAAATATTAAAGGTTTTGGTGGAACCGGAAAGGATGACTGGCAGTTTAAGACATCGAAGAAAATATGGGATACTAACCTATGGAAACAGCTAATCAAAAACCAGCCATTCTTTGCTCAAATCAACTCCAGAGAGTCCCACAGAGGTTTCTATCCTTCGAAAAACATCCCCAAAGAGAAGATCATAATTCCTCCTTACTATCCAGATCACCCGGTAACCCGCAGTGATTGGGCCGGATATTTCGAAAGCATCAACCGTTTCGACGAACAAGTAGGAGCCATTATCAAGCAGCTTCAAGATGACAATCTCGAAAAGAACACCATCATTTGCATTCTTTCGGATCATGGCCGGCCAATGATTCGTGGGAAAAACTGGCTCTACGATAGTGGGACTCATATCCCTCTAATCATCTTCTATCCTGAGGGATTAAAACATCCATTTGGATACAAATCAGGTACCAAAAATTCATCCCTCATAAGTGCTATTGATCTTGTTGCGGAGACAATACTCATGTCCGGAGGTAACATTACTGACTGGATGCAGGGAAGAAGCTTCCTCCAGGAGAATTCCAAGCTCCGAGAGTTCGTACATAGCGCTGCTGATCGATTCGGAGATGTGGAAATTTGCAGTCGATCTGTCCGATCAAGCAAGTACAAGTATATTCGCAATTTCAAGACCGCTGGTTCGATCAACGAATATACCACCGCATACCGCAGATCAACACACCCGATTTACC
>JABGUO010000242.1 GCA_018646565.1 Opitutia bacterium
CGATTTAAAATGTATGGATGAATTACGCTGCGATCAGTCCTAATGCCCCCCTTTTTTCAACCATCAGAATAATTCGAGCTGTCCGTTATTTTTTGGTTTTCTTTTTCGGGAAATCTTTTTTTGAGAGCCGTGAGACTGTAAAGTCTTACTCGATTGAAACCTTCCCTCATCGCTCTTTCTGATGAGATAAATTTGATCTTTCATTTTCTTGGACCGAACCGATTGGTTCACGATGGGTCGAATGTATTCTGGGATATTACATTCTTCCGCATGGGCAATTTCCGCTGGGGTTCGGTCTGCTAATTCGGGAACCCACCTTTTTACAAATTGTGCTGCTGGATCGTGATCAAGAAACTGTTTCGACGGGCTGTAAACCCGCAAGGCATTAATCCCAATCACACCGGCCTGCATCTGGATTTGAGAAAGATGAATCCCAGGTTCATAATCAGTAAATAAGCGGGCTAATGGTTGATGAATAGTACGCCAAGACAAATGAAGCCCAAAACAGGCAAAGCTTACTAACATTGCCCGCATGCGGAAATTCATAAAGCCGGTTTCATTTAAACAACGCATACATGCATCCACCATGGGATACCCCGTTTTCCCGGCTAACCAGGATTCCAAGTGGTCAGGGTTATCCTCATATTCTAAATTCTCATAAGCCCGATTAAGCACACGCACTTCCATATCGGAAACTGATTCTAATCGTTGAATAAAATGATCTCTCCAGTAAAGCCGTGATTCAAAAGCACGGAGACTGCGCTTCCATGAAGTTCGGCCTTTTTCTTCGTCTAATTCATTCCTCTTCAACTCCAATTGGGAAAATACACTACGCAGGCTAATGGTACCCCAGGCCAAATGAACAGAAAGCCTCGAACCATTTTGAAAAGCCTTATTGGGAGATGAAATACCACCCGAGTAATAATAAGCACGAGAGCCAAAAAAACTTCCCAATGTGGCCCAGGCATTTTTTTCATTCACTTTCTGAAGAGCCGGCAGCATCGAACAACCGGAAAATTTGGGCAATCGAGTACCCAGTTCATTCCAACTCCACTTTCGAATTGGTACACTCCTGGTCAAAGGACTTCGAATTTGTTTCGGGCTCGGAATTGGTTTCGTTTTTCTCAGATCCAAGGAAGTAGAATTCTTTCGGCGCATTTGAGCATTCCCACCGCGTAAAACTGAATTCTGGCTAATTTCAGTCCAGATAATACCACGCATTTTACACCAGCGGGCCACTTCGCGATCTCGCTGAAAACTAATCAAGTTTCCAGTTTCTTCATGGGAATAAAGATGGGTGAACGAATATTTTTTTAACAAATTGTCTAACTCTTTGGTTACTTCGCCACAGGCCACCCATATATTTGATCCTCTTTGGTTCAGTTCTTCAGTCAGTCCCTCCAATGCCTGCCATTGTGCTTGAAAATGGAAAATAGAATAATCTCCTGAATCTACAATTTTTGGCTCCCAGCAAAAAAAAGGGGTCACCTCTCCCCCGTTCAACATCGCCCGTGAGAGGCATTCATTATCAGAAATTCGAAAATCCCGCTTTACCCACCAAACCGAGTTCATTGGTCTAACTTAGGCTTGGATGCTTTTCGACATTTATCGGAACAATAAACGATTTGATCCCAGATTTTCCTGGATTCCCATTTTTTACGGTTCTCAAATGACCGATTACAAACGGGGCAGATTTTCGTGAGACGTAATCGCCAAGGTTTCATCAATATTGGTGGTATGAAAGAATTACAATCAATGTCCAAAAAACCGTTCGATACCAATTTGTGGAAACAAGTCGTTCGATCAAAAGAAAATCCTTACCCGACTTGGATAATTTTTGATGGCAGGGAGCAGAAACTAAAAATGTAAATATCCAAACAGACAAAACACAGAAAAACTTAAACCAAATCATGGTATTTCCTATGAAAAAGCAAGCAGCAGCCGATTCAAAGAGTTGTGCGAGCATCAATGGTAATACAAAATAAGCAATCCGCTTACAGTAAATTGCATGCCATCGAGGAAATGCATCAATCGAAACCACGGCTAAGACCGGATAAATAATTACCTGCACCAGCCAGATTAAAATACACAACGCAAAATCAATTGCTAAAATATGTTCATGGATAAATTCGAGGATTAAATTCATGAAATATTGCTAAAAAGACTTAATGGTTTTGTCATATCGATAAATTATAAGTAGACCGATAAGCTTTCCAATGACAAATCTACATTCAATATTTTGGTTTCAGTTGAGAATCTATCTTTTTTTGATTCCCCTGCTCACTCTGGCTTCTTGTGGGGAAGAAATTTCCAGCGATAATAAACTCGTAACTCAAAAGAAAAGTTCAGCACAGAAAGATTTCAAAATTTTGATTCTAGGGGATTCTCTTACCGAGGGATACGGGGTCATGGAGAATGAAGCATATCCCTTTATTCTAGAAAAAAAGTTAAACCTCGACTCAGAGGAGAGTTCAAAAAGGAATTTTCAGGTTATTAATGGTGGAATAAGTGGAGCCACCACGAGTGGGGGGGTATCCCGAATTAATTGGCTATTAC
>JABGUO010000243.1 GCA_018646565.1 Opitutia bacterium
ATTCCGGTTTTTGCCTGGAAGGGTGAAACATTGGAAGATTATTGGGATTGTACCTACAAAGCAATTACATGGCCAGATGGCTCCGGTCCAGATCAGATTGTGGATGACGGCGGCGATGCCACTATGCTCATTCATAAAGGACTTGAACTCGACAACGGAAGCGATTGGGTGAACTCACCATCAGATAATGAGGAAGAAGGAGTGGTGAAAGATCTTCTCAAGCGTCTTCACGCTGAAAATCAGAATCGTTGGCAATCAATTGCCGATTCAGTTGTTGGAGTTTCCGAAGAGACCACAACTGGAGTACACCGTCTCATTCAAATGGAAGAAAATAATGAACTGTTATTCCAAGCCATCAATGTAAACGATTCCGTAACCAAATCGAAATTCGACAACAATTACGGATGTAGACACTCTTTGGTCGACGGTATCAAACGTGCCCTTGATGTTCTTATTTCAGGGAAAGTAGCGATTGTTTGCGGATTTGGAGATGTAGGAAAAGGTTCTGCTGATTCTCTTGCCAACGAAAAAGCACGGGTAATGGTTTCGGAAGTAGATCCCATCTGTGCATTACAGGCATGCATGGCAGGCTTTCAAGTCACCACAGTAGAAGATGCACTCTCAACTGCAGATATTTTTGTAACCACAACTGGAAACAAGGATATTATCACAGCCGAGCACATGAGCAAAATGAAAGACCAAGCAATCGTGTGTAATATCGGACATTTTGATAACGAAATCCAAGTTGCAAAGCTCGAAGCAATGGAGGGTGTTACTAAGGAAATAATTAAAGAGGATTCAGTACCAGGTGGACCAGTTAGTCGATTTACATTTGCCGATGGTCGTAGTATTTATCTTCTTGCCGAAGGTCGTCTAATCAACCTTGGTTGTGCAACAGGTCACCCAAGTTTTGTAATGTCATGCAGTTTCACCAATCAAACGATTGCTCAGATTGATATCCAAAGTAATCCGGACCGAAAGATCGGTGTCTATCGGTTAAGCAAAGAGTTAGATGAAGAAGTTGCTCGCTTACACCTAGACAAATTAGGTGCGAAACTTACCACACTAAGCAGTGAGCAAGCAGATTATATCAGTGTTCCTGTAGGTGGTCCTTACAAGCCGGAACACTACCGATACTAAATCTCTTAGTTTTCAATTTAGCACAACGAGGGAAGCAATTTTGCTTCCCTCGTTGACCTTTGTCCAAGGTTCTAGTATCTAACTGACCTTTAAACTATTATGTTTTACGACGAAACAAAGGTATACCTCAAAGCAGGTGATGGTGGAGATGGTTGCATGAGCTTCCTCCGACAAAAGTATATGCCAGAAGGCGGGCCCAATGGTGGAAATGGTGGCCGTGGAGGCGATGTCTATTTGCTTGCGGATGAAAATGTATCCGATTTACGAGCATTTCATTTTAAAAAACACTGGAAAGCAAAAAACGGCGAACCTGGCCGTGGAAGTGATCAAAACGGAAGAGGAGGAAACCCCTGTCAACTTAAACTCCCATTGGGCACTGAAATTAGAGTCGACGGAACTGATGAAATCCTGTGCGAGTTATTAAAACACGGAGAAGAATTAGTTATTTTAGAAGGAGGGAAGGGAGGAAGAGGTAACTCAACATTTAAATCCTCGGTCAATCAAACCCCGAGACAAACCACCGAAGGAAAAGCGGGTGGCGAGGAGAATTATATCTTTACCCTTAAAACAATCGCCGATGTTGGACTAGTCGGTTTTCCAAACGCGGGAAAATCAACTCTTCTCAACACCCTGTCTAATGCGACTCCAAAAATCGCATCCTATCCCTTCACCACTCTTGTTCCCACTGTTGGTATTATCGATTATCCTGAGGAATATCGTACAGTAAGCATGGCAGATGTTCCTGGCTTAATCGAAGGTGCAGCCGAGAACCGCGGATTGGGACACCGATTTCTTCGACATGTAGAACGCTGTAATCTACTCGTCTTCCTGATCGATTTATCTGCTGCCGATGGTCGCGAACCATGGGAAGACTTCGTTCATCTTCGTCAAGAATTGGAGGACTATGACCCTCTTGTTGCACAAAAGCCCTTTTTATTGGTTGGGAATAAAATAGACGAAGATAATTCCGCCAAGAACTTAAAACTTTGCCAAAAGAAGTTTCCTGAAATCGATGTTTTACCCATTTCAGCAATTTTAGAAGAGGGCTTAGACAATCTCCGTACTCAGGTTTTAGAAAAACTTTCTTAATAGAAAGTTTTTTTTTAGCTTGTTTTGCACAATCGTTTGTGCAAATAGATTGTTATGGAAAATTCATTGGAAGAGTGGGGTAGGGTCGAATTTCAGCAAGAATCGGGTCATGAAGACAGTACAGAAATTGAAAACTCTGATTCCTTTTTGTTTCCACCTCCTGAGCATCAGGAAAATAAACTCGACCCAATTATTGAACAAATGGAGAATTCCTACAAGAGGTTGGAGAAAGTGTTAAACGCCTTTAATCGAATGAAATGATCATTGTACCTTTAAGATGACAAAGAAACAGACCACTTCCTTAAATGAAGTCGCCTCTCTCATGGGAAAGAAAGGCGGAAAAGCGGGTACGGGAGCTTCTAAGAAAAGGGGCAATGCAACTTATTACCGCGACATGCAGAGAAAATCAGTATCCTCGCGCTTAAAAAAAGCGAAAACGAATGAGTCTTAGATACTCAGTTAATCCAATCTTTTTTCGCGACTATAAATTGCCAATTTCCACGATACCGTGACAGGTATCCATAACTGGAAATTTTCTCGCCGACTGAATGCGAAAAAAGACTTTCTTTAGTTTGTGAATCAAAACTATAAATTCCCATTTCTAATTCATTAATTTTTAAGCAGAAGGGTTTCTTTTTTGAAACAATTCCTGTGAAATAAAAAGTTTTACCAAAATTCTTTGGGTGGAGCTTTGACTGGTTCCAAACAGAAGCGTTCTTTTTGGCACCCTCATAATCAATCGATCTTTGATTAGTTTCTACTTTCGTATAATTTTTTCCTTTAGCAGTGCGACCTCCATTCGTGATAAAGCGGGCCGATAGAGGAAAATGATCACTGGTGCCAAATCCATTCAGTTCATTGGACCATCTAA
>JABGUO010000244.1 GCA_018646565.1 Opitutia bacterium
CATTACGGTCTGTCTTGAACCGGGAGTGATGATGGCCAGATTGTGCATCATGCCGCTGGAATCGTCGTTTGGAAAAACAAAGACGATTTTTTCACCTGGTTTTGCAAGGATACGATCGGTGTTAAACTTAAGACCTGGTAAAACACCGACCACAATGCGGCGTGCTCCTGCAAAACCATCGGGTATCGGTTTGACCGGATTTTTGTCGATCTTGGAGAGCTCCCCCATTTCCACAATCTTCCCGTAGATTTTATCGAAGGAACCACCCAGCATATTTTGTAAACTTCGTGCGGTGTAATTCGGAATCTCCGCTTTGGCAATCTTTTCGGTTCGTAAAGCTTCGAGTAATGACTTGGCGTAGGATTGTTTAGAAGCGAGAGTCTCAATCGTTGCCCGTTTGGCAACAGTATCAAACTTATCATATTCGGAAATCAACTCCTTGGGAGCATCTGGGTAATCGAAAAAAGAATAGGCCCGAATCGCATCGATCTTCAAATTCGTCCCAAGCAATGATTTCAGGTTTTTCGGAAGCTCCTTGAATCGCATCGCAACCAAACCAGTAAGGGCTTCTTTTCGATCTTCAAGGGGGGCGTCCTTATTCAAGACAAGTTTCAAATCATCCGCACTTACTGAAAGATCGCCAAAAATCTGGCTTAACTGTCCAGCTAACTTAACGACTTCCGGATCCTTGGAGCGAACCAGTTTATTTCGCAAGGCTTTCCATGAAGCAGGAGCCACAAGATCCCTTTTGCCGGAAAGTCCGGCGAGGGTACCACGAAGCATGGAAGCCTGTACCGTAGAATCTTCGAGGTGCGTCATGGCTTTGAAGATATGATTAAATTGAGAATTGAGCGCATTTCCCTGTAACTGCAGAGACAGAAAATAGAAACTTAAACTCAGCAAACAAGTTCGTTTGAAGATATGGACATACATTTTCATTTTAATTAGGTTTTATATTATAGGGCGAATCCAAAGGGACTCGAACCAGTTCAGCAACTTTGGAGGGAATTCCTAAGGAGAGTCTCTTTTTAATCTTGGAAAATTTGGGCTCTTTGCTCAGGTTCTGAAATTCATTGGAATCCTTCTTCAAATCATATAATTCCTCAAATCCATCCGGGTAACGAATCAAGCGATATCGGTTATCCGAGACGGCATGAGATGGGGCGGAATCTCCCCAGAATTGAAAGGAGGTGAGAGACAGGGATTTTTTCTTTTTGTCTGGATTCTTCAACTGAGAAACCAAGGAGACTCCTGAACATTGGGTGGGCGTAGGAAGACCGGCAAGGTCGCACAGAGTCGGATAAAGATCGGTAAGGGTTACCGGTTGACGGGTTTTTACTCCATCCTTACTGACCCCAGGAGCATGAATAAATAACGGCACCCGGGTAGTCTGATCCCATAAGGCGAATTTTTCCCAATTCTCTTTTTCACCAATATGAAAACCATGATCCGTCCATAATACGACAATTGTATTCTCCTTAAGTCCAGAAGAGTCAAGGGCGTCCAACAAACGGCCAACCTGATGATCCACATAGCTAATACTGGCAAGATAACCCCGCATCAGGTGCTTCCATTGTTTGTTTTCGGTAACCCATTTGTGCCAACCCATACGTCCATGTGGACGGGCATCCTCCATGTCATTTTTTAAGTATTTCGGAAGTTGAACTTTTTCCATCGGGTAGAGATCAAACCACTTTTGAGAAACTTCAAATGGAATGTGTGGACGAAATAAACCCACAGCTAAAAACAAAGGCTTGTCGTTCTTTTCTTCCATCCGCTCGATCGCCCAGTCCACTACAAGGTGGTCGCCATGGGTGTCGTCTTCTTGTTCAATGACCGCAGCACCGAAGTAATGATTGCCCAAAGGGCGTTTGCCAATGAATCCCTTATTTTGATTAATTTTGGTGCTCTCCGGTCGGGGCCAATCCCCGGAGATAGGATCGAGCGGGTCTCCCCGATACTCATCCCATGCATCAGGATCGTTCTGGGAATCTTCCGGAGTCCATTGGAGGGTATGAAAAATCTTCCCTCCACCGGCAGCCCAATATCCATGATCACGAAAATGCTGAGATAAAACCACGGCCTTTTCCAAAACCCTTGACTCATGCCGCCAACGCGGACCGTGGGCTCTGAACATATTCCGATAAATACCGGAACGGACGGGATGCACGCCCGTCATTACCGCCACCCGGGAAGGATGGCAGGCGGGAGCGGCACAATGAGCATTGGCAAAGGTGACGGATCGTTTCGCCAATCGGTCGAAGTTCGGGGTCTTGATTCCGGGATGATTGTCCAGCGGTGAGATGTAGTCATTGAGATCATCAATGCTGATGAACAGGACATTGGGCTTTGATTCCCCAAAGGTCCAAACCCAAATCAGTAGAAGCAGGCTTATGAAATAATTTCTCATTTCGAGTCTGACCGAATCAGGAACTCATACTCCATTCAGGGAGGCGAATAATCTCTCCTCCCTTGAGGGCCGACTCATGAGCAAGAATACCGGTCAGGGTAATATTGGCAGACTGAACCGCATTGGGATAACCCTCCCCTTCTCCACGGACCAGTTCTACGAATTGATGGACCAAGTGTGGATGCGAACCGCCGTGGCCAGCTCCTTGGGTAAAGCTCAAGTGTTCCTCACCGTCCTCATTCGAATAAACTCCACCAGTGGTGAATGGTGCAATCTCTTTCGGTAATAACTTGGCAAAGTCTGGACATTCTACTTTTTCGGGAATCTGTGGTTCCGGTTTTTTCGCGGTATGCACAACAAGCGGTTCGCCCTCGATTAGGGGCCATTCCACCGCTTTATCGGATCCGTAGACTTCAAAACTTTCCCGATATTGTCGGGCCACATCAAAGAGAGAACGATAGACTTGGGCACTCAGATCGCTGTTGCGAAATTTTAAATGAGTAGTCTCGACAGCGAAAGGAGAATTATAATGACCATGCATTTCCTCACGAATAGTTCCGCTTGGAAAACAACTGACATATTCTGCTTCGTGTCTTCCCAATCCAAGAACTGGACCGACACAATGCGTGGCATAATGCATCGGTGGAAGGCCGGGCCAGTATCCAGGCCAACCGTCCATATCCTGCTGGTGGCTCGCCTTGAGAAACTGCAGTTTGCCCAATTCACCATTATCGTAAAGTTCTTTCATATAAAGAAATTCCCGGGCATAAACCACGGTCTCCATCATCATATACTTCATGCCGCTCTCGGCAGAGAGTTTGACAATAGCCTCACAATCTTCGACTGAGGTTGCCATTGGAACCGTACAGGCGACATGCTTTCCCGCACGCATTGCCTGTAGGGTGGCTTCAGCATGGTGGGGTATCGGGGTGTTGATATGGACCGCATCAATTTCCGGGTCCGCTAGTAATTCCGAATAATCGGTAAACCTTTTTGCGATACTGTACTGATCAGCGACTTTATTCAGGCTATCCTCATTTCTTTGACAAAGTGCGACAATCTCCGCATTGGGATGACGTTGATAAATGGGAATGAATTCGGCTCCGAAGCCGAGTCCGATAATGGCTACTTTTGGTTTTTCAATACTCATGATGATTTTAGAATGTTGAGGGTGAAGTGTTTTTAAGAAAGATTGAGAGTGTCATGGTTGAACGATGAGTTCCCCTTTCATGAGGCGCCAATGGCCGGGGAAAGTGCAGAGGAATGGATAATTTCCTTTTTGGGTGGGCAATTGAAAGACGAGATCGTATTTCGTGCCAGGAAGAACCATAGGAGTCTGGGCAATTACCTTTGCATTTTTAGGAACATAATTTCGGGCAGCGGCACCCGGTTTTGCCATCATCAAGTCGGTGGCTTGGCCGACTGAGTCATAGGTTCCCGGAGCTATAATAACCAAATTATGAGGCATATTGTCTGTATTGTTAAATGTAAGTTTGAGCCATTTACCCGACTTTGCCATGAGAGATGTCTTACTGAAAAGTAGTCCGGGAATCGCATCGACCGCCAGAGTAAGGTCCACTTTTCGATTTTTCACTTTCTCGATTTCCTTATAAATTGGCACCATCTCATTAAGCGAAATATCATCGAACCATGCCTTACCCTTGGATCGTCCCCACCCACCGAACAGGCAATTTACAGTGATCCTGCCAGCGGAAGGATTAACAAAAACGGTTTCCACTTTCTGCCAATCATGGGTCTTTCGGATACCCTTGGTCATGGCCTTTTTTTGCAATTCATGAACATTGAGTAAAGCACCCATGCCACCCCCTTCGACCCTGTCCGCCTTAATCCAGGCAGAAAGAGAATAACGGACTCCAGACTTAAGCTGCACACTCGCATAGGCACTGGTGTCATGTCCCCCTTCGGATGAAATTCGCAGGGAAGAATTACCGGTTTTTATTAAATTCTTACTTTTCTCAATGGCATGCTCCATTCCGCCACTCCCGCTGTAAGTCCGGACCTTCCAACTGGTGGGCAACTTACCATCCGAAGACTCGAAGGAGGGATTAGGCAAAAGATTTGGACCCTTTTTATATCCCACCAAATTGGCTTTCACCGCACCCAGAGCCTGAAGGGGTAACCGGAGCCATTCGTCCTTGGCATTTTCCTCAACCCGCATCAGAAGGGATGCGATATCGCGGGTTCCCTTGTCTCGCGGAAAGGAGGCAAGTTGAACGAAGGAAGCGAGCCGAACAAGAAGATCCTTGTCTCCAAGGGTTGCACTGTCATGGAGCATTTGTTGCCCCTTTAAGTCAGCAGGTAGAGCCCGGATCGCGTTACGGCGTAATGCCGGGTCTTTTGATACGAGACATTTTGCATGGGATGGGCCGTCGAGAGCACCC
>JABGUO010000245.1 GCA_018646565.1 Opitutia bacterium
CCAATAATTGTGAATATATTCTCGTAATAATTCACTTTCAGGAGGAGGTGGTGATTTTTCTAAGCGCTCTTGTATCTTTACTGCCGGATGTTCTGGGACGTGAACCAAATGATATGCTGAATTACGGCCATTCTTACGAATCCAATTTGAGAGAATCCAAGTCAACTGGTTGGTTGTGAATCGGAGTTTTGTATGTTCTCCTTCATCGAGAAACACTTGTTCGAGATGGTTTAATTCGAGAGTTGCAATATCAATCTCCGTAAGTTCTGAAGGCATAATTTCAATAATTCTGTTATGAGGAATATCTTGATCGCTTCTCAGTAAGATTCGGAGATGTGTGTTTTCCTGGTATTCACTGGAGTTCATGCATATGATGTGTGTTTCAAAAATTTCCCTCCATCCAGCATTGACATTTTTGGACATGTTTGGGAAATAAACTCGGGGATTTCTGTATCCTAAATCGGGGATATATTCCCAACAATCTGGGTCATTTGAGTCGAATTGTTCCACATAAACATCATGGGATTTTACTTGCTCCGACCAACCACATTCAAATTGCTCACTGGGAATCCAATCTTCGATCGATTTCAATACGTACCACAAGAGCACTGCATTAGCGTCATCTGGTTGCTCTAAATTGAACTTCCATAGGCCATCAATTTCTGAATTTAAACGACGCAATGTATCCTCATCTTGGTCTGCAGATGTCGATATTTCGTTTAATAATCCATGAATAAACCGGCGGAGGCACGGTAAAGTCAAGTCAATATGTTCCATAATCAATCACTCCCAACAGTTCTCCATTGGCTTTTATCAGGAGCCGATGTTAGCTTTAATTTTGGTTTGTTTCTACTGATATGATGAGCTACCACCAATTGTCCGTATGTGCCAGCAGAAAATTCAATCGCAGAAAACAATACTTTCTGATCCAACCCTTCGAAATCCAGCATGGCTAGACAGCGCTTACACCATCGGTGCGCATGCCGATATTCCTCACGTGGAGCAATATCCCGAGCATCTACAATTGTCTTCATGTTGAGTTTAGTGCCACACATTGATTTGTTCATTTTCGGTTTTGCGTATCCACCAGTGAGGTGGATCTTTCCTTTTTTGTTATCATTAACAGCCACGAAAACTCTCGGACCTGTTAATTCGTTTTTTACATAGTTCATAATAGCCTTAAAACCTAATAATATATAAACCTTTGGGTTGATTCTATATACTTTTAATATTTTGGTACTTAAACCTATCAGCAAGAAAAATTATGTGCAAACATAGATTCATTTCACCTTATTGCCAAAGGTATGTTGGAAGTGTATTTGGCGATTATAATACCATGGTAAGTGCAGATAGTATCCCTGTACGAGCAGATCTCTATGATTCCGTTTGTACCCATTCAACAATCATATCTGCGAACATTTCTGGTTGATCAGCCCAAGAAGTATGACCTGCTTCTGGCAGAATTTGTAACTTGCTTTGCGGTAAGGCTGCGTGGAGATGCTCTGCATTACTCGAATCGAACAGAACATCAAGTTCACCCCAGAAAATTAACGTAGGTAATTCGATTTCGTTCACTCTTGTTGACAATTCTTTTGCTCTGGAACGGAAGTCCTTGAACCAGTGAACAACTTCTCTTGCACGGCCCGAATACGACCGTTTGTAGTCATCCATTTGTTTCGCATTCGCCTTGTTTCGTATTGCTCCGATTTTTGACGTGAAAGCAATAAGGGGTCCAGCACCTAACAAGCCAGTTGTGAAACGCATGAATCCAAATTTAGCCAACATATTTGTCATAAATGCAATCTTGAATGGACCGGGTGCTCCGATGCCATGTCCAACCGCTAAACTTGCTAATCTGTGGTTATGATTGAGCACATAGTCAAGCCCTGCTGCCATTCCTACATCAGGCGCAACGAGGTGAATATTTTGAAGATCCAGTTCATCAAAAATCGCCGCCAAATGGGCCCCTTGGGCACTGGGATTCATGTCTTTACGATCTCCTTCTGAAGCACCGAATCCTGGGAGATCAATGCCAATGACTCGACATTTCTCCGTTAGTGCTTCCCAGCAGCCTGTGTAACTTAGGATGCTTTCAGGGAATGGGCTGAGTAATACCACGAGAGGTGCATCGACTGGTCCAGCTTCTGCTAGGCGAATATTACGACCCGCGATTTTCCGAGTTTCTGTTTGGATGGTGACATCTGGTGTTTCAAAAGATTCTGCCTTTTTACGGGCTCGTTTTACTTTTCGCCACTCGGGTGAAAACAACAACAGTGAAGCAGCATTGAGTTTATCATAAAAACTAAGTTTTTTCATCGCCAATCTCCGTCCTTGGTGTTGAGGTTTCCCATAGTCATTCGGCCCCAGCAGTGCCTTTTAAGGAAGCACTAACACTGGTGTTACTAACCCAGTGCCCTAATTCATTTTTGTAACGGTTTCAAAATAAATACCATACGGAATCATTTTCAAAATCTCACACATACGTTACAACTTTGCTAAAAATCAATTTCCACAACTCGATCCCAGTACTTCCATCATCTGCTGAAAAGTAAACATCCCCATTAATCTCGTGAATATCAAGAACACTTCCGCCACTAGGGTGAAGATCAATTAC
>JABGUO010000246.1 GCA_018646565.1 Opitutia bacterium
GACAATCTCTGCTTTATGATCAAAAACAGGGTGTTCCAAAAGTACAGGTTTATGAAATTCCTGCAGGACAGAGACGGGAGAAGGAAAGGATTTCACTGCATCAGGAAGAGACTGGCTCCATTCTTCCCCTGAGACATCATCCCCAATGACCACACTTCTCGCCCCCCATGCAGTTTCGTGAAATCCACTCGCCTTAATCACTAATGACCTTTCTTTCTTCGAAGCCCCGCTCAACTCACTCCAATTCCCCAAACGCTTTCCTCGGACTAGCGGACCATCCACAGTAGCACCCGGGGGAATTGGAGCCGGATCAAGAACCCAGGTTGTGGGAATAACGCTCCGAAGAAGGGCTAATTCCTTCTTATTTAAATTCTCCTGCCAAAACTCCTGTAATCGATGATGGTGGAAAAGGGCCAGGGATAATTTCTCTTCCTGAAAAGGACGCATGGGAGGAGTGACCACCAATTTTTCTTCTTCCACTAACCTTGCCAACTCCTTCATTTCGGGGACCTGTTCATAATCAAATAACTCCCAAAAACGATACAGTAAATCGATTTTCTCATTTTTCAGGAAAACTCCTGAATCCCTCATTTGAAGAGCACTGGGTGCACAAACCACAATCCAATAACCAAGGGAACGGAGATTCTCTGCAAGCCATTCCATTTCGGGTAAATAAGTCTCTGCCTCTTCACTCACGGCAATTGCAAATTTAGATTCTCCCTGTTTTGTCCCAGGGCAAGCCTCCATTAATGCTTCGCCAAAAGATTTAATCATTTCCGAGCTATTCCTTCCGAAATAAATCTGATTTAAAAATGCGGTAAGTCCGATTCCACCTGGAACGGCATCCCATTCCGTCAAAGCAAGTCCATCTTGAGTTGGTAATAAATCGGGCCGCAACACTGCAGGCATTGAACCCAAAACCGATTTTGAAATAGAATGCTCGACTAACCACTTGGGTTTTCCTGCATCATAATAGTCTGCAACCCAAGGTACTTTTAAATCCTCATTCCTCAAAATCTTCTGACTATTCTTCGACTTTAAATACAGTTTTTCAATTGCCTGGTAAAAAGAGAATGCAGCTTGCCCAAGGGCTTCAATCTCAACTTGTGCAGATTCTAAAAACGACCAATACTGGGGAGACCACTTCCAGGTCTTCCCTGCAAACAAAGGATTTTTTTGATGCAATTCAATCTCGTCCCAACTCAGGTCAGGTGATTCCATTAATCCTCTACTTGTATTTCTTTATTTCTCTGCCTGGGGCACCCGGCACGTAACCAACCGTTTACAAAAGGATCCAACTCTCCATCCATTACCGCCTGTACTCCCGAAGTTTCGACACCGGTACGTAAATCCTTCACCATTTGATAGGGCTGAAATACATAGCTTCGGATTTGATTCCCCCACCCCATTTCTCCTTTCGAACCGTAAAACTTTTCCATCTCCACCCGCTTTTCATCCTGTTCTTTTTCATAGATCCGGGATTTAAGGACCCTCATCGCAGTTTGTTTATTCTTTAACTGTGAACGTTCATTTTGGCATTGAACTACAATATTAGTGGGCAAGTGAGTCAAGCGGACTGCGGAGTCAGTCTTATTTACATGCTGACCTCCCTTACCACTTGAGCGGTAAGTATCAATTCGAAGGTCATCATCCGGGATGTCCATATCCACATCATCATCCTCCATCTCAGCAATTACATCCACTGAACAAAAGGAGGTGTGCCTTCTTTTATTGGAATCAAACGGACTAATTCTAACCAATCGATGGACGCCCCGCTCCGCCTTTGCATATCCATAGGCGTGCAAACCCTCCATCTTGATTGAACAACGACTTACCCCCGCTTCTTCACCGGGTTGAAGATCTTGTAGCTCGACCTTAAATCCACGCCGCTCAGCCCATCGCATATACATTCTCATTAGCATATCAGCCCAGTCGCACGACTCAGTCCCTCCTGCACCGGCATGAATACTTAACAAGGCAGGTCGGTCGTCAAATGGCTCACCCAAAAAGCTCGCCACTTCTAAATCCTCGACCTTGCTCAGTAATGCCTCGAGGGTACTCATAAATTCACTCTCCATTTCCTGGTCATTCTCGTCCTCATCACATAATTCAGCGAGGGCATCCAAATCGTCGACTTGGACTCGGAACGATTCAATTTTCTCAACTGTCTGCTTGAGTCGGTTGGCCTCTGAACTAACTCGCTTTGCCTCGGTTTGGTCATCCCAAAATGTGGGAGCAGACATAAGAGACTCGAGTTCAAGAATGGCTTTCTTCTTCTCATCGCAATCAAGAAACTTCCATAGGTGCGTCGTCTTTTTGATCAGATCTTGCAGGCGGGATTTATCATCAGGTAAAATCATAAGTTACAGGATTTGTTTTAAACCGAAAAGTCAAGCCCCTCAGGTACATCCAAGTGTAATCCACACTCTCTACCATGGCCACCATGTCTTGAATCTTCTGCTGATTTCGAGGGGTCAATCTTTTGGGTGCTATGATGATCTCCAACCGAGTCATACCCCATTCCTTCGAGCGGATGATAGGGGAGGTTATTTTTGGGCAAGTATTGGTAGGTCTTTCGATCGTCCCAGTCCAGTATTGGATAAAATTTTAAAACATCACCCTGATATTCGATAAAGGGCCTCTTTTCACGATCTGAAGATTGCGCTCTTCGCAACCCGGAAAGCCACACCGTTGCACCTAATTCTTTCAAGGCGCGCTCCATAGGTTCTTTTTTATTAATGAAATTGTATTTTTTCATTTCATTTTTGCCCTGCTCCCACAACTTTCCAAATTTTACCTCTTGAAAGGAAGGGGTTAATGGAGAGGAGAAGATTCGAGGCTGAAAATCCAATTTTTCCTGTAAAGTTTGTGCATATTGATAAGTTTCATGAAATAAATAACCGGTATCCACAAAAATAACCGGTATTTCCTTTCTTACCTGTAAGACAAGATTCAGCATTACAGAACTCTGCAGTCCAAAGCTGGTCGACAGGACAACCCCTGCACCAAACCGCTCCCATACCCAAGCAATCCTTTCTTGAGCAGAAAGGGCTTTCATTTCAATATCAAATTCCGATAATTCTTCGTCAGACAGGTTCATTCAAAATACAAAATTTGGATAATGACAAAATAATCCAATTTAGTAAAGAATAGGCTGAGTCATAAAGTGAATGATTTTGATTCGCACTTTTAATAATATTTCTATTAGATTTACCCGTGGAAGATATTGTACAGTTATTAAATCGAAGGCCGGAATTAAAAGTTTGCCGAGATGACATCCAATCTGCCTGCCAACTCCTTCTCGATTGTTTTCGCTCCGGGAATCAAGTCCTGCTCTGTGGAAATGGAGGAAGTGCAGCCGATTGTGAACATATTGCCGGTGAACTAGTGAAACGATTCTCCCGACCACGCCCATTAGGCAAAGAACTCGCAGAAAAACTGGGTCCGGACCTCGCCCAAAACCTGCACGGTGCCCTCCCCGCATTATCCCTGCCCTCCATGGTCGGGTTTACCACTGCTTTTGTAAATGACGATGAACCAGAGTACGCCTTTGCCCAACAGGTGGTAGCCTTTGGCAAACCGGGTGATATCCTGCTGGGGATCAGTACATCAGGAAATTCCCGAAATATTGTTCATGCAGTAAAGGCGGCTAATGCCCTTGGACTTCATACCATTGGACTTACTGGAGAATCAGGTGGTGATTTGGCATCCGCTTGCAAACTTTGCATCCAAGCACCAGCAACCGAAGTGCCTCGGGTGCAAGAGCTTCATCTTCCGATCTATCATACCCTTTGCCAGGTGGTGGAAGATACTCTCTTCCCCTGATTATGAGCAAATCGATTGATTTGCAAAGTCGCCTACCTACAAGTCTGGCCGACCTTTCCCGTTCAATCGCCACTTTAATTCAAAAAAAAGGCGGCCACTTTCTCCTTGTGGGCGGAACCGTTCGTGACCTGTTTATCCAAGAAACTCCCCTTGAGCTCGATGCCGAAGTACGCGGGCTCAGTACCGAACAACTCATTGATTGTCTCCACCCCCTCTATCCAACCGATCAGGTGGGCAAATCTTTCGGCGTGCTCAAACTGAAGGGATTTCCGGTGGAAATTGCCCTTCCTCGAACCGAGATTAAAACGGGCAGTGGCCATAAGGGATTCTCAATCGAGGTCGACCCACACTTACCTTTTGAACAAGCGGCGTTGCGGAGAGACTTTACGATCAATGCAATGGGACTCGATCCATTAACCGGAGAAATCAAAGATCCATTCCGGGGGGAATATGACCTGAAAGAAAAAATTCTTCGTCATGTAAGTACTGCCTTTTCGGAAGACCCACTCCGTGTACTGCGCGGTATGCAGTTCGCCGCCCGCTTTTCTCTCCAAGCCCATTCCAAAACGATTGAACTCTGTCAAAAAATCGAATTGGAAGGCCTGGCCTCGGAAAGAATTTTTGGAGAATGGAAAAAACTCATTATTCAGGGAGTCTCGATTTCCAAGGGTCTCAATTTTCTCCGGCAAACTAAATGGCTTCGCTTCTTTCCCGAACTACAGGCCATGGTTGATTGCCCACAGGATCCAATATGGCACCCCGAGGGAGATGTATGGACCCACACCCTGCATTGCCTTGACTCATTTGCCAAAAAGCGAATTGGTGAGGAATGGGAAGACCTCGTGGTGGGATTGGCGGTTCTTTGTCACGATATTGGCAAACCATTAACTACCAAGATCGGTGAGGATGGAAGAATACGTTCGCCAAAGCACGAACCCTTGGGCGAAGAACCGACCCGAAATTTTCTCTCCCGAATGACCAATCAAAATGACCTGATCGAGCAGGTCGTCCCACTAGTGAGGAGACACCTGGCCCCCCGTACATTCTACAATGATCAGGCAAGCGACGGAGCGATTCGCAGACTGGCCCGGCAGGTGATTCGGATCGACCGTTTAGTTCGAGTCGCCGATGCAGATATTTCAGGCAGACCACCAAGAGAAGATACTTTTCCCGAAGGCCCATGGCTACTGAAACGGTCGGAGGAGTTGAAAGTCCAAGATTCCGCCCCACTACCTATCATTATGGGAAGGCACCTAATCGAACGAGGACTCACCCCGAGCCCTGATTTTTCCCGTATTCTCGAAAAATGCTTTGAAGCACAGCTCGATGGTACATTCACAGAGCAGCAAGGCGGGCTACAGTATCTCACTTCTTTGCTGGCTGAAGAGCATTAAGTTCCTCCCACCAATGAACTCCGATTCGTTGTCCTTAATCTAATGCGGCTCGAATCCAATCATTAGTATAATTCAAGACCCCGGCTTTCCTCACCGCGATTACTGAGAGTAATTCCTTTTTAGCCTGCAACCAACTTCTTAATCGTTCTCTGGTCGGCATCTAACCGACGGGCAGCTTCCCGGTAACTGCCAGTATTTTGATAAGCCTTCCTCGCGTAGATCTTATTCCATTGAGAAAGAGTGACCTGAGAGCCAACGTAAATTCCCTCTATATCCTCTTCATTCCCATCGGTATTCACCAACGGAACAAATTCATCATGGACAATAATATTACGCACCGCCTGTTCCAACTCCCTGAAATTACCCGGCCAGGAATAATGGGAAGGAAGAACAGATTCTAATTTATTCACGACCTTTGAACTGAGCTCCTTTGCTCCATCACTACCGAAAAGTTTAGTGCAAATGTAATGGACTGAATGAACAATCTCCTTCGGACTAGAAGCAAGGATATCCTGCAAGCCAATCGTAGTGACCTGATCCCCACAAAGGCGGTAAAAGAAATCCTCCCTCATCCCTCCATTTCTTACCTGCTCTCCTAAGTCCCGATGAGTGGCCGCGATAATCTTACCCTCGTAAAAAGAAGGAGCATCCCCACCAATAGCCTGAAATTCACCCGACTGTAATATTCTGAGCAATTTTACCTGAATGGATTCTGGAACTTCACCAATTTCATCAAGAAATACCGTTCCATATTGACCTGCTTTTTTAAAAATTCCCGCATGATCGCGCATCGCACCCGTAAAAGAACCCTTGCGATGACCAAAAAGTTCAGACTCTATCAAGGTTTCTGTTAGGGCAGATAAATTAACCGGACAGAAACTTTCTTTCGGACTGGA
>JABGUO010000247.1 GCA_018646565.1 Opitutia bacterium
ACAATCCAACCCTCAGCCAGTAATTCATCGCGCAACTGATCGGCAATGGACCATTCTTTTGACTGTTTCGCATCCCATCTGCGCTGGGCAATCGCTTCAATCTCACTAGGCACTTCAATTTTTTGGTCCGATTTGGGCTGTATAATAAGGCCCAGAGCATCACAAGTTGCCTGAAATCCTTTCCGGAGAGAATTGAGCTCATCTTTCTTACCCTCCCATTCTCCTCGTTCGAAAGCTTCGTTCAATTCTCGAATTAATCGAAAACATCTCCCCAGTGCTTCCGGGGTGTTCAAATCATTGAGTAATGCCTCCTGAACCGGATAAAAAGGACCAAACTCAACCTCAAGTTTCTCTCCGCTTGCAGGTTTAAACTCGAATCTGGTGGCAAAATCACTCAATTTTGATAGTGCCTTCCGAGCTGCATTCATAGAATCAAAGGTAAAGTTCAGGGGCTGACGATAACTTCCAGACAAAAGGACATAACGAACTTCCTGAGCTAAGTATCCCTTTTGATCAAGTTCCTCGAGGGTATGAAGATTGCCAAGAGATTTACTCATCTTTTTACCTTCCACCATCAAATGAGCGATATGGAACCAATGCCGGGCAAAAGTTTTTTCGGTAGCAGCCTCTACCTGAGCAATTTCATTCTCATGGTGTGGAAAGACCAAATCCACGCCACCGGAGTGCAGATCAAAGCTTTCTCCTAAATGCTTCATGCAGATTGCACTACATTCAATATGCCAACCCGGTCGGCCTTCTCCCCAGGGAGAATTCCAAAAATTCTCTCCGTCTTCCGGTCTCCGAGCTTTCCATAGTGCAAAATCCGCCGCAGAATCACGATCATATTCATCTGAACTTTCCCGCTCGGTTACAGTAGTAGTGATTTCCCGATCGGCCAATCGGGAAAGCCGGCCATATTTATCAAAAGATTTTACATTAAAATAAACGGACCCGTCTCCTGCCTGATAAGCTTTACCTTTTTCAATTAATTTTTCGATCAACGAAATTTGTTCGGGGATATGACCCACTGCAGAGGGCTGAACATGAGGAGAAAGAAGATTCAATGAACCACAATCTTTTTCAAAAAGCTTTGTCCAACGATCTGTAAATTCTTTTAGGGGCCCCCCCTCTTCCTGAGATTGCCGGATCGTCTTATCATCCACATCGGTCAGGTTACGGGCATGAAAAGTAGCTTGGCCCGAGGATTCCAAAACCCGTCGAAAGACATCCTGCATCACAAAGGTTCGAAAGTTTCCTATGTGAGCAGGTCCGTAAACCGTGGGACCACAACCGTAAAAACGGACATTTTTTCCGTCCATGGGAAAAACCTCCCGTGTTTCACGGGTTAAAGTATCGTACAATTGGAGCGGCATCGACCTACTCTTCGCGGATCGTGATTGGCTTAATATCCCACTTGGGATTCTGTCCAAGGAAACGGCATGGATTATTGTGATAAATCTCCACCGCTTCCTGCAAGCTGTGCCCTCTTCTGCGAAATTCCACAATCGATTCCTGCAATGTAAAAGGATCACTCGGACCCCAATCCGCTGAAGAATTCACCAACAATCGTTCAGTCGAATATTTTTCTAAGATATCAACAGATCTGCGGGGACTGCATTTAGTCACCGGGTAAAGAGTCATTCCAGCCCAATATCCCGCATCCAAAACTGATTCTATGGTCTGTTCTTCCACATGATCAATCCATATTTTATCCGGATTAACATCCATACCAGCTAAAACCTCTAAGACAGTTTTGGTACCGTGTGCTTTATCGGACAAATGAGGTGTGTGAATCAAAACAAGCTGATCGTGCTTCATGGCAATTTCCACATGGGCCTGTAGCGAATCAATTTCATTTTGAGTTGATTTATGAAGGCCAGTCTCCCCTACTCCTAAACAGGTTGGTTTTTCCAAAAACTCCGGCATGTGGCGAAGTACCTCCTGAGTAAGTTCAGTATTTTCTGCCTCCTTCGGATTGACCGCGACCCAACAATAATGTCGAATTCCAAATTCAGCGGCCCGAGTCGGCTCAAACTCAGAAATTTGAGCAAAATAATCGATAAAAGTCTCGGGGTAACGACGGTCAAAACCAGCCCAAAAGGCAGGTTCACACACAGCAACGACTCCTGACATTGCCATTCGCTCGTAATCCTGAGCGGTTCGAGCTATGGCATGATAATGTGGTTGAATAATTTGCATGACAAAAATTAGTTAGGAAACCTTGGCAAAATGGTTGAGTAATTGCTCCGTTCGATTCGCTTTTGGATGATCTCCGCCAGAAAGTAAAGACATTGCCTCAAGCAAAGAGTTTAACCGGGATTCATCCTCCGCTTTTTGACCTTGCTTCTCAACCGAACGATCATATCGATCCAACAGGGCAGCCACCTCGAGTAAATCTCTACGAGCTTCCAGGTAGTAAGTGTCCAGAGTTTTTTGTGGTTCTAACATAATAAAATTGTAAGATTTTCTGTAAGTGTTGTATTTTCAGGCAGGGATGACCGATGAATGGTGGTGTATTATTGAACCCGTCTTTTGCCGTTTAAAGATAAAAGTAAATCGAGCTTTTTGTCGAACGTGTTGATCACCTTCATTAAAAAAAAATGTGTAAAGCCCAGTAGAGGAATAACGATTCTCTCCCAATTCTGAATGACAAACTGAAGCAGAATCCAATTCCACACCTGCTCCATCTCTTGCCAAAAAACTATCGAAATATCCGCGGATTAACGCAGGTGAGTTCAATGGTTCTTCATCAAATGTTGCAAACAATAGAGCATCCTGGGAATACAAACCCAACACCTGTTCAAGATTTCCAGAATTGATTTGATCGATCCAATTTTCTAAATGACTAAATTCCATAGAGTACTATTTCTATAACAAAAACATCGAACTCCTCAATCCCAATTGAAACTCAATTATTACGAAAGTCCAAAAGCTTCCTTCCATAAGTCAGGCTTAAACCCTTGCAATGCGATCCCTTCGCCCACTACGAAAGGCCTTTTAATCAGGTTCCCCCGTCCACGCAAAAGAGAAATAATTTCTTCCTGAGTTAAATTGGGGATCTTATCTTTCACCTCCGGGTCGCGATAATCTTTACTCGAGGTGTTAAACAATTTCTTCAATTCCCCCGCATGGGCTTGAATCATTTGTAGAATTTCCTGTTGAGTTGGAGTTTCCTCCCTTATGGGTAAGGGTGAAAATTCAATATTTCTTTCCTTTAACCAGCGAACTGCCTTTCGACAACTTTCACATTTTTCATATTGGTACACTTTCATGTTCGTTTATTTGTAAAATTTCATTTATCCACTAAGAAACTATTATTTTTACATAAATCAACCCAAACAGAAAATGCATGTCCCACATTCTAGTCTACCACAATGGATTTTAACTTTGCTTCCTGTTTTGGTTTCGTTTTCCTGCTCTCTCCAAAAACCCGACCCGTCCTCCGATTTAAATGCCTCTCAATCGTCATCCTCTATGCAAGTCATCACACACACCCTTAAAAACGGTTTAACCGTATACCTAAGCCCAAACCATGAGACACCTCGTTTTTACGCCGAGATAATCACTCGTGCGGGCAGTAAGCATGACCCCGAGACCAATACTGGACTCGCTCATTACCTTGAACATCTTCTTTTTAAGGGCACTCAATCTTTTGGTACAATTGATTATGCAAAAGAAAAACCATTGTTAGATGAGATTTCAAAACTCTTCGAGTTACGGTCGAAGGAAGAGAACGCAACCAAAAGGCAGGAAATTTACAACCAAATTAACAAACTCTCAATTGAAGCCTCCAGTTTCGCAGTTCCCAACGAAATGGACCGTGTGTATGGCAACATGGGAGGAAAGGGTATCAATGCCCACACTTGGCATGAAGAGACGGTCTACAAAGTCGACCTGCCTGCCAATCGATTGATTCACTGGGCGAAAATTGAAAGTGAACGCTTTGCCAATCCGGTCTTTAGGCTTTTCCACACTGAGCTTGAAACTGTTTATGAAGAGAAAAATCGTTCGATCGACAATAAGGATCGCCTTCTTAATCGTGAAGTAAATTCGCTCTTATTTAAAGTTCACCCCTATGGACAACAACCCACACTTGGTTCTATTGAACACTTAAAGAACCCTTCGATTCAAGCAATTGAGGAATTTTACTCGAAACATTATGTGCCGGAGAACATGGCGATATGTATCTCAGGCGATATCGACCCAGATGAAACCATCCAAATTATCGAAGAACACTTTTCATCATGGAAATCAGAATCTCCCCTCAGGTCGGAACCAAAATGGGAAGAAAAACCACTCTCAGGAAGGGAGTTTGTTCAAGTTCAATACCTAGGTGAAGAACAAGTAATACTCGCCTTCAGAACCGCGCCCAAATTTCACCCAGATTATCATGCGATTCGTTTAATGGATATGATTATTGATAATTCGGTCGCCGGGCTTATCAACTTGGATCTCGTCGAAAAGCAGCTAGTTCGGTCAGCAGGATGCTACCCGCAAAACTACAACGACCATGGTGTGCATTCCTTTTATGGAATCCCGAAGGAAGGGCAAAGCCTAGAAGAAGTTGAAAAACTTATTCTCGCTCAAATCAACCGGGTAAAAGTAGGAGATTTTGACGATTGGGTAATCCCCGCCGTTATTAACGATTTCAAGAAACAACAAAAAGAAGATCGTGAAAATAATGCAAAACGGGTCGAATTGATGAGGGATACCTATTTATCATTTGTAGACTGGGAGACATCGAACAGTGAAATTGAAAAACTGGAAAAATTAACAAAAGAAGATGTAGTTCGCGTAGCCAATCAGTATTTTGGTGAAAATTATGTGGCCGGATATCGAATTGATGCACAGCACAAATTACCCAGTATAGAGAAACCAAAGATCGATCCTCTTGTAATCGACCCCGATAAGGAATCCACTTTCATGAAAAATGTGAGTGAACTACCTTTCGATCCATTTGATCCCAAATTTATTGAGGAAGGTAAAAATTTTATTACTAAGGAAATTTCGCCAGGACTAAAGCTAATCCATGTAAATAACCCCCTCAACGATCTATTTACTCTGGAAATGAGGATGGAGAGCGGTTCCAGGCATAACTCTATGCTTCCCTACGCCAAAAGGATGCTCGATCGTTCGGGTGCAGATGGCATTTCTTCTAAGGATTTAAAAATTGAATGGTATAAGTTGGGCACTGACTTCGCATTTGCGGTTCGCGAACGTTTAAGTTCTCTTATTCTTACAGGCCTTGATGAGAACTTTGCAGCCTCGCTTAAACTGGCCCGTGATTTGGTTGAAAAACCAAATATATCCGACGAGACATGGGAAGAAACTAGAAATATAATCCTCTCTGAACGAGATGATGAGCAAAAAGACCCCCGAGCAATTAGCAACGCCCTTGCTCACTTTCATCGCTATGGCAATCGCTCACGATACCTCGAACGCCCGAGTGATTCTGATTTAAATGCTTCCAGCGTTCAAAGTCTCAGTGCGATGCTTCAAGATGTTCTTCAGGCAGAAAGAACTGTCCTGTACTACGGACCACAATCCCCGGAAGAGGTAATCAATTTAATTAGTAACGGATTTAGCGGAGGACAGGAAAAATTTCTTTCAAGTAAGCCTCTTGAAAACCTCCGATCAATAAATGCCAAGCAAAATCAAATTTATTTTTTCGAAAAAGAAATGGCCCAAGCACAAGTCCGCCTTGAGTTTTCTGTCGGGACATACGAGGAAGAAAAGATCGCAGCCTCTCAGTTATTTAATGAATACTTTGGCGGTGGAATGGCGGGACTAGTTTTCCAGGAACTTCGAGAAGCCCGCGCCCTTGCCTACTCTGCATGGGCACATTTCTTCACACCCTCCCGTCCCGATGAAGAAAATATACTCGTGGGCTCAATTGGGTGCCAGGCGGATAAAACGATTGAAGCAGTTCTTGCCTTTATGGAATTGTTAGAAAATATGCCGATTAACCAAACAAGATGGGAATCCGCACATTCCTCAATCCTTAGTTCTTATCGTACCAACCCAATCCCCTACCGCAGCACTGCCGGTTATGTGTACGATGTGCATGCGCTAGGACTCAAAGGAGACCCAAGGAGAGACCGCTTTGAACGAATGAGCGAATCCTCTATTGAAACGCTGAGGGAGTTTTATCAAAATTCAATTCAAACAAAAGCAAAATTACTTTCCATTGTAGGGGATTCATCCAAGATTGATTTATCTGAATTAGAAAAAATTGGTCCGGTTACCCGAATCGAGGCCGAGCAGCTCTTTACTCGCTAGTATTTCCGTGTGCTCCACGAGTCGAAGAAAATCCTCCGTCCAATGGTTTTTTTTCTGAAATAGATAATATAGAGCGAAAGAAATTAAATACCTTCTCGCATTCTTTCTCTCTTTGCCCTGCATCCTTGAGTCGCAAGACAAGCCTTTGCTGTTGGCCCGTTTGCAGTTCAGTTAAAGTGCAATTACAACTTGATTGACCG
>JABGUO010000003.1 GCA_018646565.1 Opitutia bacterium
AAGAGAGCCCGGTTTTGGATGACTTTTGGTGATGCGTATTTAACTCATTTGGAAGTCCTGCAAAATGTGGGACTCACTTCAATTGAACCGATCACTTACAAGGGCCAAGAAATTATACCCTTACAATTTCTTAAGGCAGTGTTGCCTGATCCCGGTGGGTTAGGGGAACGCACGAAGGGGCGGACTTGTATCGGCAATATCGTTACCGGAGAGAAAGATGGATCCCGGGTAACGAAGTATTTATTTAATGTGTGTGATCATGAAAAATGCTATCGCGAAGTGGGTAGTCAGGCAGTGAGTTACACGACCGGGGTGCCCGCTATGATTGGTGCCGCATTAATGTTGCAAGGAGTGTGGAAGGGCAAGGGTGTCTTTAATATGGAGCAGATGAATCCTGATCCTTTTATGGATATGTTAAGTGAACATGGTTTGCCCTGGGAGGTTCGCGAGTTAACCAGTCCATTAGATTTCTGATGCTTCCGACCCAAAGTGCTGGGCCGGGTGCCTTTGATCAGTTTGATTTAAATCGTGTGCCCACGCCCTGTTATGTGGTGGATGAGGAAAAAATTCGTTCCAACCTTGAGATCTTGCGTGGTATTGCAGATCGTTCAGGTGCGAATCTATTGCTTGCCCTGAAAGCATTTTCGATGTGGTCCCTTTCCGGATTAATTCAGGAATATCTGGACGGTTGCTGTGCTTCTGGGTTGTGGGAGGCAAGACTGGCCAGAGGGAAAGGGTTAGCGGAAAAGAGTAAGTCCAAGATTCTTTCCACTTTTTCGCCTGCTTATCGATCGGGTGAAATTAATGAAATTTGTTCTCTTTCGGATCACCTTATTTTTAATCAACCCGATTCGTATGGAGTGGAGCAGGCAAAGAATGCAGGGGTTTCGGTTGGTTTACGAATCAATCCTGGAATTTCTCTTGGGCTCGATCCAAAGTATGATCCGAGTGCAGAGAATTCGAGACTGGGTTATCCAGTCAGTCAGTTGTCTGATGATCAAATTTCAGTATTTGATGGCCTGCATTTTCACAATCTATGTGAACAGAATTTTTCCCCTTTATCAAAAACCTGGCGGAAGGTGGAGGCAGAGTTGGGGAATTCTCTTAATCAGTTTGACTGGGTGAACATGGGGGGAGGGCATCATTGTACCCGTGAGGATTATGATCGGGAGGGGTTAATCAATTTACTCGTTGAAGTCTCAAATAAATACAAAGTTCAAACATATTTGGAGCCTGGGGAAGCGGTTGCATTGGACGCTGGTATTCTCGTGGGGGAAGTACTTGATGTCATGAATGCCGAAAAACAGCATGCATTACTTGATGTAAGCGCAACTTGCCATGCACCGGATGTGATTGAGGCTCCTTATCGTCCCGCACTTATTGGCGATATTGATAATGGAAACTATCGATATTTCTTAGGGGGTTCGAGTTGTTTGACTGCGGATAGCTTTGGGGAGTACGGGTTTGATCAAAAGCTAACGCGTGGAGAACGGGTGGCATTTTTAGACCAAGCCCATTACACCATGGTTAAAACCAATACTTTTAACGGAGTTCCACTGCCTTCGATTGCCTTGTGGAATTCCAAAACTGATGAATTATCCATAATTAAAGAATTTGGTTATGAGGAATTTGAAAACCGTTTGTCATGACTATTCAAAATATGCAGTTCTTAGGATCCGAATTAAGTGAGGGCGAAAACGAAGTTAAAACTGCAAAGTTTCAAATTATTCCATGCCCCATGGAGAAGACAGTTTCTTACGGACCGGGCACGGCGGCAGGACCGAAAGCTATTATTGAGGCCAGTCAGGAATTGGAGAGATCCAATATTTGCAGTGCAGGTATCTTTACTCAGGAGGCAATTAATTGTTCGGTGGACCATGTTGATTGCTTACAAGAACTGAAGGAACGCGTAAGTTCAATTATTCGAAAGAATCAATTTCCATTTACTCTTGGGGGGGAACACTCTCTCACTTGGGCAACCGTGAGTGGGATTTCTGATGTGCTGGGAGAAAAAATCGGAATTATTCAAATCGATGCCCATGCCGACCTTCGTAAGAAATACCAGGGAGATGACCATTCACACGCAAGTGTGATGAACCTGCTAGTTGAAAGAGGGCATCGACTTGCATCGATTGGTGTGCGTGCGATGTGCGAAGAAGAGAGGGAGTTTCGAAAAGATAGGGGGGTACTTTTTTGGGATGGTGAGGAGTTAGTTCGCTCCAATACCAGTTCAGTTGAACTGCCGGATGACTTTCCGAAGCTTGTTTATCTTTCTTTCGATTTGGATGGATTAGATCCGTCCATTATGCCAGCTGTGGGAACCCCTGTGCCGGGAGG
>JABGUO010000028.1 GCA_018646565.1 Opitutia bacterium
ATAAAGGAAGAAACTATTACCCTCGATAAAAACACTTGGAAACTGGAGGAGGAAATTTTTGAATAAATTGGCCGAAATCGAGATTTCTTGAATCGTGGATTAAGTTCGGAATACAAGCAAATAGTTTTTATCTGGCGAAATGATGTAGTGGACTTGGGGTACCAGAGATCTTGTAATTGATACGACCGACGGAAAGGTTGTACTGCGTCGGGCGACTCGAATCAATCTTAGCGTTTCCCTGCGTCGAGGCAGACTGCTTCGGAGGTACTCCGGGCAATGACCAATCCGTTACTCAGGATGGGAGTGCTCCAGCATTTTCCATCGAGCACTTTTTTTCGAGCTAATTCGGTATATTTCGAAGGAGTGGCCTTGACCAAAGAAAGAACGCCGTCATCGGCAAGGGCAATCAAGTGATCGCCCGATAAAATAACATTACCGGGTCCATATCCATCCTGGCTCCACTTAATCTTTCCGGATTTTAACTCAACGCACTGAAGAGGTCCATTTCCATATTTTTTAAAACTGAACATACCATAAAGATGCCCGTCATGGTAGAGCGGGGTACTCCAGTGGTTAAACATGTCATTCTTTTTGCGCCAAAGCTCGGAGCTGGAGAAGCGGGTTCCTTTTTTGCTGATTTTATAGAGCCCCGCCCCGACACCGTATCCGGCCGAACAGTAGATCATGTCGCCGGCGACCACCGGAGAAGCGGCTGTGGAAACCTTGAAGGGAAATGCCTGACGCCAAAGCTCGCGACCACTTTTGGGATCGACTGAAACCAGACCCGATGTGCAGAAGAAAATCACTTGCCTGACCCCATGAATGGTAGTGGCAATGGGCGTGGCGTGGGTGGCGGTTTCATCCCCGGTTTTCCAGGCGAGCTTTCCGGTATCCCGCTGGAAGGCGAGCAGGCTTTGCCCGGATCCTCCACCATAAACAATTACCAGATCTCCTTCAATGAGGGGAGCGGAGGAATTTTTCCATTTTATATTTTGTCCGTTGTGTTCTTTTAATACCTTCACATCCCAGATTATTTTTCCACTGGCCGCGTTCATGCAATAAAGGTTCATGTCCGAATCGTAGACCCATACCTTTCCGTTCAAGACTGAGGGAGTAGATCTTGGACCATCCCCACCATTATTCCCGGGTGCCCCCGAATTTCCCCCACCGCTCTTATAATCCATTCGGCAAAGCCAGCTGCTCCATAGGCGCTTGCCGGATTTTGTGTCCAAGGCTATGCATACTTCGCGCATCAGTCCGTCCTCATCCTCTTCTGCAATCAGGGTGAAGGCACGGGACCCCTCGGTGGAAAAAGAACTGAACCCTAACGGAGTGGAGATTTTCCATTTTGGAGAGCCTGATTTTTTCAGCCATGTAGTGGAGGTCAGTCTTTCATCGGTCTTATTATCCGACCGTCGTCCATGGTATTGATTCCAGTCAATCGCAAACACAATACTTACATTTAGAAAAAGGGAAAAAAACAGGGTAGTGAATATGGTTTTCATGTGCATTTGTTTATTGTTACCTCTGTTCCTTGAAATTCAAGTAAGAAGAGGGGGGATTGCTTTAATTTTTTCGAAAGCGTAGTCGGTAAAAAATGACCACTAAAATAAGGGTGATTATAAAATACCACGGAAACCAACCCAGCGATTGTACAAAAACGGCATCCTGTTCATTCATTTTCCTTCCCATCACTTGTGCGGGGATCCCTTCGGTTTTTATCCAGGCAATTAATCCGGAATAGAGAATGGAAACTGCCCCATAAGATAGGTTGGTGGACAGTCCGCGAAAGCTCAATACGGTGGCTCGTCTATCTGAAGATGCTTCTTCGTTGAGGTACCGACTGACCAAATAATTCATTATTTGCATGGTCGCGTAGAGAAGAATCGCGGGCACAATACCCCAATAGGGAAAGGCATAACTAATTCCGTACAGTCCCACAAATAAGAGCGGGCAGAGGAGAAAAAAGTTTTGATTGGGAGAAAATCGATCTGCTAACAGACGGGCGAGGCGGGGAATGAAGACTCCCATCAATGACATCCCGGAAGCGACGAGACCAAAGGTGGCCAGCGGGAGTTCGATTACATTCCAATAAGCACTCGCAATAGTAAGGAATTGTCTGATTACATTATCCAGTGCCATTGCCGCGAGAAGAATGCCAAAGGGGAGGGGAGTTTTCCAAATCCACGAACCTGCTTCCACGGTTTTTCGGAAAGATAACTTCATGGTTTCCCATGCCCCCATTTTTTCGGCTTCAAAAGGGTCTTTCATTCCCAATGCTGCCCCTAATACGACAAGGGAAGAAATAAAAGTCAGAAAAATGGGAGCCTTAACTGCGGTTTCCGCCGTGATGGAGAAATTAATCCCGAGTCCATTCAGGCATGAGTTAATAAAGGAAGAGTCGTAAAATGCGGAACCAGTCATCATGGCAAAGAAAAATGCTAAGGAGGTGAACCGTTGCGCTTTTTCAAGGGCCTTACCCCAATTCTTTTCTAAGCCGGCTTCCTTAAGAGAATCATAGGCTAGAGCTTCATCTGCTCCGCTGGCCGCGGCCTCCGCTAAGCCACTCACGATTCGGTTGAGTGCAAAAAGAAGAAATACATATTCGCTTCCATTCATAGGAGCGAACAGAAGGGCTACCATTTCCACCACCATACAAATTGCGGCAAGAACCAAGAGTTTTTTTCTGCCCAAAGTATCGGCCAGTGCCCCCGAAGGGACTTCGAGAATAATGATGGTAAGTGCCCAAATTGCGTTCAGAATTCCAAAATCTTCCCAGCTCAATCCATGTTCCAAAAAGATCAGGGCGTATACTGGGTAATAAAAGCGGGCGTTAAAAAGCATGCGGAAACAAATAAAAAGACTCAAATTACGCTGAGCTATTTTGCTTATGTCTTTAGTTTTCACTGATGGTACCAAGAAATTTTTTAAAAATTAATAATTTGAATTTGCAAGATAACTCACAATTCACTTGCTAAGAAACAAGCAAGCCGATTCTGATTATTTTATGTCAAGTAGACCTAATATTTTATGGATTTGTACCGACCAGCAAAGATTTGACACGATTTTGGCACTCGGCAATGACCACGCACAAACTCCTCATTTAGATAAACTGATCGGTCAGGGAACCACCTTTAATAATGCTTATTGTCAAAGCCCAGTCTGTGCCCCTAGTCGGGCTTCTTTTTTGACAGGCCGATATCCTCGAACTACCCGGTGTCGACAGAATGGCCAGTCCATCCCTGGGGATGAGCTATTGGTCTCCAAGATTTTTTCGGATGCGGGGTACCGGTGTGGCTTAGCGGGAAAACTTCATTTGGCCTCCTGCTCGGACGGAAAAGTGGAAAAAAGAACCGATGACGGGTATGATCCATTTCATTGGTCCCACCATCCGCAACCGGACTGGGAGGAAAATGAATATACTCAATGGCTTACGGAAAAAGGGCAGGACTGGTTTGATTTACAGGGCGAGAAAATCAGTCCCTATGTACAAACTGGTCCACCGGCGGAGTTTAGTCAAACCACATGGTGTGCCGAAAAAACGATCGACTTTATCAAGAAGGAAAATGGAAAACCCTGGTTTTTCAGCTTCAACTGTTTTGATCCGCACCATCCCTTTGATCCGCCAAAGGAATATCTGAACAAATTTAATCCTAACGATATGCCTTTGCCAAGTGTGCACGCGGATGAGGCCGATGCAAAAACCACTTTCCAGAAACTGGATCGGATCTGGGCCCATAATATCCCCGGGGAATTTCAGGTTGAATCGATGACTGAAGACGACAAGAGATTGGTTTATGCTGCTTACATGGCGATGGTTTCTCTGATCGACGATCAGGTGGGGCGAATTTTGCAGGCTTTGGAGGAATCGGGGCAGGCCGATGACACACTGGTTGTGTTCATGTCAGATCATGGGGAAATGCTAGGTGACCATGGAATTTATTTTAAGGGACCCCATTTTTACGACTGTCAAATGAGAGTGCCTCTGATTATGAGGTGGCCCAATGGTGGTATTGTGGAAAACCACCGGGTGGATGGATTCGTTGAATTGGTCGATTTGATGCCCACTTTTTTGGAAGCAGCCG
>JABGUO010000248.1 GCA_018646565.1 Opitutia bacterium
AGATGATTACCCAATACCCGCAGGCGCATTATTACATTTTAAAGACAGTGACCCAGTAGAGGACGAGGCATTGTTGGCTCAGTGGGATCCCTATAATATACCTATTCTTTCCGAGAAAAAAGGTGTTATCTCCTTCGAGGACATGCTTCCTGGCGTGACTACAAAAGTCGAACGAGATGCATCCGGTGGGAGCTCGATGGTTGTGATTGAGCATAAAGAAGATTTGAATCCCCAAGTGATTGTTAAAGATTCCAAAGGCAATCCAATTGCGACTTATTCTGTACCTACGGGTGCACAAGTTGCGGTTGATGAAGGAACCAGGATAGATGCGGGTTCAATTATTGCCAAGACTCCACGACAAGCCTCGAAGACACAAGACATTACCGGTGGACTTCCACGGGTAGCAGAACTTTTTGAAGCACGTCGGCCCAAGGAGGGAAATGTTGGGCAAATGGCTAAAATAGACGGCATTGTGTCAGAAGCTGGTACATTACGATCTAAAAAGAGACTACTCGTAACGAACGAAGAATCTGGTCAGGTCGAAGAACATTTAATTCCCCACGGTAAACATGTATTGGTTCAACCAGGAGATTTTGCTCAAAAAGGGCAGTTAATCACTGAGGGAGCCAAAGATCCCCATGAAATTCTAGAAATTCTAGGACCATCTGCAGTTCAGGAATATTTAATTGAGGAGATTCAAAAGGTGTACCGTCTTCAGGGAGTCACCATTAACGATAAGCACCTAGAGGTAATAATATCAAGAATGCTTTTCAAGGTTCGTATTACGGATCCAGGTGATACCGAGTTTTTCTGGGGGGATCAAATAGATCGATTCGCCTTTATGAATTCGAATGAAGATATTTCTGAAAAAGGAGGTAAGCCAGCTGAAGGAGAACCGATTCTTTTAGGAATTACTAAAGCTTCATTAGAAACTGACAGTTTTATTTCTGCTGCTTCGTTCCAGGAAACTACTCGAGTTCTAACTAACGCTGCAACACTTGGTAAAATTGATGACTTAAAAGGTTTTAAGGAAAATGTCATCATGGGACATTTAATTCCGGCAGGAACTGGTCTACCAAAATGGCGTAGACTTAAGATAGATACTCTCGGTCAGGCTAAGACGGAAGATAAAATTGCCTAATTATTTCTTCACATTAATAAATAAAACTTGAGAAAATAGAAAAACCTGTTACTTTAACCAACTTTTCCACAAAAATCTACTCCATGCCCACAATAAATCAATTAGTTCGAAAAGGTCGTCGCCCTCAAAAAGCAAAGACCAAGTCTCCCGCACTCAAAGCATGTCCTTTCAGAAGAGGTGTATGTGTTCAGGTTACTACTAGAACTCCTAAGAAGCCAAATTCCGCAATACGTAAAGTTGCGAAAGTTAGACTAACAACAGGACATGAAGTAATCGCTTACATACCTGATGAAGGTCATAATTTACAGGAACACAGCATTGTTTTGCTTCGAGGAGGTCGTGTTAAAGATTTGAATGGTGTTAGATATCATATTGTTAGAGGGACGCTAGATTGCCAAGGTGTAGAAAAAAGACGACGCAGTCGTTCTAAATACGGCGTAAAGCGCCCAAGAAAGTAGGAGTTTATTATGTCACGCAGACGAAAAGCAGTTAAAAGACCATCCCGTCCAGACCCAAGGCACGGGAGTCCCCTTGTAAGCACACTCGTGAACGCAGTAATGCAGAGTGGTAAAAAATCAGTGGCCCAACGAATAGTTTATGGTGCGATTGAGAAAATGGCAGAGAAGCTTGAAAAAGGTAATCCTGTTGATTTAGTTTTGGGTGCACTGGAAAATATTCGCCCCAAGATCGAAGTGAAGAGTCGACGAGTTGGAGGGGCTACCTATCAAGTGCCTATCGAAGTTCCTTTTGAGCGCCAACAAAGCCTTGCATTTCGTTGGGTAGTAAAAGCTGCCAGTGCTAAAAAAGGTGCACCTATGGCTGATTCTTTAGCGAACGAATTAATAGATGCCTACAACAACACAGGATCAGTTGTTAAAAAGCGTGAGGAAACTCACAAAATGGCACAAGCAAATCGTGCGTTTGCTCACTTACGCTGGTAAGCATTATTTTTCTCAATGAGTAACAACGAAAATTTTTCTTCAGCAAATTCTGAGAGTCGCCCAACCCTTTTAGAACACACGCGAAACATTGGGATAGCAGCACATATCGATGCAGGTAAGACAACTTGTACGGAGCGTGTTTTATTTTATTCTGGTGTAGTTCACAAAATTGGCGAAGTTCACGATGGTGGTGCAACTACAGATTGGATGGAGCAGGAGCGGGAACGTGGAATCACAATTACTTCCGCCGCAATTTCATGTGGATGGACTACTTCTGAGGGACCTTTTGCTACCATACCTCATCGCATCAATATAATCGACACACCCGGTCACGTAGATTTTACGGCCGAGGTGGAAAGATCATTGCGAGTTCTAGATGGTGCTATCGGAGTATTTACTTCAGTGGAAGGTGTTCAACCGCAGTCTGAGACAGTTTGGAGGCAAATGGACAAGTACAATGTGCCGCGTCTTGGCTTTATTAATAAAATGGACCGTATGGGTTCCAATTTCTTAGCCGCTGTCACTAGTATGAGAGACAAACTGGGTGCAAATGCTCATCCATTGTTTTTAGCAATTGGCGCAGAAGAAAACTTTCGAGGTCTTGTTGATTTAGTCAAAATGGTTGCGTATATTTATGACGAA
>JABGUO010000249.1 GCA_018646565.1 Opitutia bacterium
TGAGATTGTGGAGTTTCAAAAACAAAAATCATTCCTTCTCCTGCAATTAATTTATCACGGTGCATCAAGCCGGTCTCTCTTTCATCTGGTGTTTTTGCCAGTTCCAACTTCAGCAGACAGTCACCAATTTTAATATCATATTTTTCTTGGACTTGGCCAACTTTAGGAGGTGTGGAATTTTCCTTGCAGGATATGATTATTCCTAAGAGGAAGACGATTGGCAGATGACAAAAATGTCGCATACTTATAATTCTATTAAATGAAAGATCTTCTCGAACAGATCAAGAGCCTTCGTGTATTAGTGATTGGTGATGTTATGCTCGATCGCTACATAATTGGCGAAGTAAGCAGGATATCTCCTGAGGCACCTGTACCTGTATTAGCTGTGCGTGATGAACGCTCGGTTGCCGGCGGGGCTGCCAATGTAGCACTTAATTTACGCTCATTGGGAGCCAATGTGGAAGCAATCGGATGGTTTGGGCAGGATGAGAGAGGAGATCAGTTGGTCGAAATTCTGGAAAATCAAGAAATCCAAGTAGATCAATCTTTCCGTTTTTCAGCGGTTCCCACTATAAGCAAATCACGAGTGACTGCCTCAAATCAACAAATCTGTCGGGTAGATCGGGAATCTTCCATTGATCAATATCACCCGGATTTAAGCATAGTTGGAGATTTGATAAGCGAAAAAGCCAGCAAGGCTGATGCAGTGATTGTTTCAGATTACGGCAAGGGATTTGTCACCAATCAGCTCATTGCCTTGGTTCGCGAGAATGCGTGCTTCCTTGCGGTCGACCCAAAGCCTAGCCGTTTACTTGATTATTCAAAGCCCGATCTTTTAACCCCCAACCGTGTGGAAGCTCTCGAACTCGCCGGACTTTCCCGGGAAACCCGGGATCCTTTTCCGCAGGAAGATGTCGTTAGCCAAATCTTTAATAAGTTTTCACCACGCTTACTCGCGGTAACTCTGGGAGGAGAGGGCATGCTACTTGCAAAGCAAGGAAAAGTCGAACGCACTATACCCACTGCCGCTCGCGAGGTCTTTGATGTCTCCGGTGCCGGGGATACGGTAATTGCCTCCTTATCTATGGCTCTTGTTGCCGGTCAATCGTTCGAGCAGGCTGCAGAATTTGCCAATTTGGCGGCCGGAGTAGTGGTTGGTAAAGTGGGAACTGCAAATGTTTCCCCTGAAGAAATTATCGCTCTTTCTTCATAATTATGCCTTGCAATAAGGCTTTGTTTTTGGATCGGGATGGCACCTTGATCGAGGATGCTCATTACCTAAAAAATCCAAACCAGTTGAAAATAATCAATGGTGTAGGGGCTGCCTTACAGAAAGCAAAAAATCATGGGTATCTACTTTTTATGCATACCAATCAATCTGGTATTGCCCGTGGGTATTATGACTGGCCAGATGTTCATGCATGCAATGCTCGAATGCACCAAGAATTTGGATGGTCGGATGATTTTTTTACCGAGGTATGTATTGCTCCTGAATCTCCTGGCCAAATTAGTGGCTATCGAAAGCCATGCCCTCTTTTTGAAAAAGAAATGATTGAAAAATATGAGCTTTTAGCTGCTGATTGCTGGATCATTGGGGATAAATGGATAGATCCACAAACTGGATTGGACGCAGGCATTCGAGGCGCACTCGTTCGATCAGGTAAGCCAATTGGAGAAGATGTCCAAGCTCGAGCCTCTGGTATGGATGTTCCTATCTTTTCTGATTTAGAGGAATTTGTGAAGTTGGAGTTAAGACTGTGAAGGATAAAAACCTGCCAAGTCCATGGGATCTTCAAATAGATGAACTCCATTCTGATTGTCGAATATTCGAAGTACGAAAACAGCGATTGAAAAGACGATCCGATGGGGTGGAGGGAGATTTCTTTGTTCTCAACACTAATGACTGGGTAAATGTATTGGCGATCACACCGCAGAATGAACTCATTCTCGTTCGTCAATTTCGTTATGGTACTCATGATTATTCGCTCGAACCGCCCGGTGGGGTGGTTGAAAAAGGTGAGGATCCTCTAATTGCGGGTATTCGTGAATTACAAGAGGAAACAGGCTATGTGGGAGAAAACCCGGAGTTACTTGGAGTTGTCCGCCCCAATGCGGCCATTTTATCCAATCGTTGCCACATTATGCTTGTGAGAAATGCCAAAAAAACGGCGGAACTTAATTTTGACCAACACGAAGAATTAATTACTGAGTTGTATCCATTAACCGAGCTTAAGGATCTTGTTAAAAAGGGAGAAATTTCCCATTCCATTGGATTAAATGCGATTTTGATGCTTCTTTTGGAAATGGATGATACGGAGAAGTTTGGTGGATGCTGAAGAAAAAGTTTCCACATGAAACAAACACAATTTGCCTGCCTTTGCTTCTTTACCGAGTTATTCACAATTGATAGTATGATTACTTTTCTATGAGCGACCTTATTACCACCATTCAAGAAACTGCAGATCCAAACCCAGAGGTTTTGGCTAAAATCTTGGGCCGTTCGATCGAAGAGGTGGAGTCAGAGATTCAATCTTTGCGTACAAATGGTTCTTTGCTTGGCTGGGTTCCATTGCTTAATCCGACCAAAGCAGAGAATAATGAAGTTCGTTCGGTGATTGAAGTAAAGATTAGTCCGGAGAGGGAAGGTGGATTTGATCGTTTGGCTCATCGGATTTCCAAGTTTGAAGAAGTCGAGGCATGTCACCTAATGTCCGGTGCTTACGATCTTTTGGTTATCGTAAAAGGAAAAAACCTTCATTCCGTGGCCAGCTTTGTTTCCGAAAGGCTTGCCACGATTGATGGGGTGCTTTCCACTGCCACCCATTTTTTGCTTCGTTCATATAAGGAACACGGACATCTTCTGAGCGACGAAGGAGAAAATCCGGAAAAACCAGCTGTTAGCGCTTAAATTTTTCATGAATCCTGAAGATTATATTGCCAAGCATGTGCGTGATTTGCCCCGTTCTGGAATTCGAGATTTTTTTGCGATTGTTTCGGAAATGCCTCAAGCCATTTCGTTGGGCATCGGAGAACCAGATTTTATAACCCCTTGGAAAATCCGGGAATCTTCAATCTTTGCCCTTGAGCGTGGGAAAACATCCTACACCGATAACCGTGGTCTTCTTTCGCTTAGAAAAGAAATATCCACCTATGTTGAAAACCATTTTGGTCCGGGTTATGACCCCCAAAGCGAGGTCTTGGTAACGGTTGGAGTTTCCGAGGCAATTGATATTGCTTTGCGTGCTTTGATCAACCCAGGTGACAAAGTACTTTATCATGAACCTTGTTATGTTTCTTATGCTCCCAGTATTGCCTTGGCTTTTGGAGAAGCA
>JABGUO010000250.1 GCA_018646565.1 Opitutia bacterium
GGCATTTTCTCGGTCAGCAATCAAGGTGGACAGGATGTGAATGTGGCCAATATTTATCCGGCAAATTTGAAACTTTGGTTAGATGCCAATCATTCATCTGCTTCTAGCTCCACATGGACAGATCGTTCAAGCAGTGGTAACGACGCCACCAAAAATGGTTCTCCGTCTGTTGTTTCCAATGCTCAGAATGGATTACCACTTATGAGATATAATGGCACGACCGGTCAGTACCACTCATTTGATCGAATTTCTGACATCAGAACTGTATTCTGGGTGGTGAAATATAATTCGGGCTCGTGGTGGCTCTTGGGAGATTCAAGTACTTACCATTTCCATGGTAATGGAGCTAATGATATCCTCGGACCGGCTCATTGGCATAGTGGGATTTCCAGCAGTAATATGTTCTATGTAAATGGTAGTGCAACCAATAAATCCGCTACTTGGCCAAGCGGGATCAGTATAATGTCTCTAGTTACAACCGCAGATGTTCAGGCAAATAACTTCTCTAACGACCGAAATATTGGTGGTCGCTATGTAAATGGGGATTTAGCGGAATTGATCATTTTTAATAAGGATTTCTCGCTTGGAGAAGTTCAAATGGTCGAGGGTTATCTTGCTCACAAATGGGGACTGACTGGAGACTTGCCAAGTAGTCACCCTTACAAGAGTTCCTTAACCACTCCGGTTAGTAAATCGATCACCAGTGCAAATACCGCATCGGCAACGGTTGGCTCCTCATTTGCATACACCATTACCACAAATGTGACCAACCCTGCATTCGAGGCGGCTAATTTACCTGCGGGTCTAGCATGTGCTTTAGGTACAGGTGTTATTTCCGGTACTCCCCTAGCAGGTGGCACTTATGTAGTAACCTTGGTCGCACAGTCATCTTCGAGTAATGAATACGCCTCTGCCACATTAACTATTACAATTCCAATCTCTGCCCCTCTTCTTGCAGTGGAAGCACCCGGTAATTTGGTTATGACCAGTGCTAAATTAAAAGGTTTAGTTGCCAGTACCGGTGGTCGGGATGCCACAATCACGGTTTACTGGGGAGATAACAATGCCAGCACCACGGCAGCAAACTGGGATTCGAACGCAAATCTTGGTTCAAAGGGTCAGGTCGCTTTAGCTCATGATATCACCGGGCTTACTGGTGGAACCAGCTACTATTATGCTTTTAAAGGAGTGAATGCAGCTGGTGGTACAGGTGGGACCAGTTGGTCTCCTGTTCAAAGCTTCACCACACCCACCTCGGTAAGTGCTCCTATTCTTGGTAATTTACACTCTGTAACAGATATCACATCCTCTGCGGCCAAGCTGAATGTGAATTTACAAAGTACAGGTGGTGCGGATTCCAATGTTACTTTTTATTGGGGTGATAATGATGGAGGAACGACTGCGGGTTCTTGGGATAATGCAATCACCATTGTTAATGCCCAACCCGGTAATCTTGTTGGGGAAATTACCAGTGGCTTAAGTTCGCCCACCATTTACTTTTTCCGTGCAAAGGCCAATAATTGGACTGGTACTACATGGGCGACTAGTTCGAGTAGTTTTACAGCAAGCTCTATTCAAACTTCACCCACAAAAAGTGCCAACCTAATTGGATGGTGGAAATTTGATACCGATACTAATTCCACGGTTAAAGATTCATCTGGAAACAATAACCATGGTTACCTGCGTAATAGCTCACATGCATTGGTAAACACTCAGCATAAAACCGATACCCCATTTGGAACTGGTAAAGCAGCCGATTTGAATGGAAATCACTACATTGTTGTTTCCACTGCTGGTGAAGATACTTTTGACGGGGGGAATCAGTTTACCCTCTCCACTTGGATTAAGGAATTCCCCGACGGAAGTTGGGAACCCTGGGTTTCGAAACGTGGGGAATCTTCACAGGGTTGGCAGCTTCGCCGCTACAGTGGCGAAAAATCTATGATTTTAACTATACGTGGTCCTGGTGGGGATGACCAATTACCTGCCAGTGTGAACCCTGCCAGTTGGACTCATGTTGCAGCAGTTTGGGGCGGTGGATACCGAAAATTATATGTCAATGGTGAGAAGATCGAAAGTGAAGTTCGATCCGGTGCAATCAATGTGACAAATTCTGCCCTTGTATTTGGTGCGAGGGATAACTCTGGAAATTACAACCCTGCCTCTCCAAATATTGGAAATTATGCGGGTGTGTGGGTTGATGATGTGCGGTTTTACAATGTATTCCTATCGGATAACGAAGTGGAACAGATATATGGTGGTGGAATGGGAGATGTTGGGCAGCCTTGGATTTCAGTTACCAGTGCAACCTCCGCAACCGCCGCGACTGGGATGGTATTTACTTACCAAATTACGGCAACCAATGGACCGACCAGTTATTCTCTATCTGAAGCACCGAGCTGGATGAGTGTAAATACGGCGACTGGAGAAGTGTCTGGCACACCAACCGCGGGTGGAGTGTTTACTTTTAAGATTGGTGCTTCCAATGCAAATGGAACCGACTTCAAGACGGTTGCAGTGACTGTTGGTGATAATGCCCCTTTTGAATATTCGATGGAATTAACCACTGATTTTGCCGGTATGTCCCGATCGGCTACGAATGCGGAGGCAACTGTGAGTTCCACTACTTCCGCTCATACCTCCTATGCATTATCAAAGATCTTCGACCAGGATAAAGGAACTGGTGGGGACAACCGCTGGTTGCCGTTCCAAAGTGCCCTACCCAATGTGAATTTAACATTTACTTTTGCTCATCCATTCCGTGTGACGAGTTATAAAATTATGGGGCAAGATACTGACTTTGCTCTGCGTGGACCTAAGGCATGGTTGCTTTATGGTTCAAATGATAACACAAATTGGACGGTCGTGGATGATATGAATGCATCTTCCTCTGATCACCAGACCAGTTGGACCAATAATCAGGAACGCACTTTTTCGAGTGTTGATTCAGCAGGTGATTACAAATACTATAAATTTCAATTTACACAGGCTGGTGGCAGCAATTCTTACCTTGGCTTCCGTGAGATCGATTTGATCGGGGTCGATTATACTCCGATTGCTGATTTTAATATGATGGTCATTCTGGATGAGAATAATGCAACCTTTAAGAATGCTGGATTCCGCCATTCTCTCTGCCAGGCAAATGGGGAAGATTTGCGCTTCCAATCGAGTGCAGGTGCTGAGTTGAAATATGAAATTGCCAGCTGGAATCAATCCGGTAAGTCGATCATTTGGTTGAATGTTCCAAGCCTTGTTCGTAACGACAAAATTACCATGCGTTGGGGGAATTCCGGTTCGGCGACTCCATCCTATGTAACCGATGGATCCGCGTGGTCCAGTTACATGGCTGTTTACCACCTCGATCAGGCACAAGGTCAAAATGCACCCGATTCCGGTCCTCATAATAATCATGCATCCATGCGTGACCCCCAAAATAATGAGCCAATTAAGAGTGCAACCAGTATAGTCGGTGGTTCCTATGAATTTCCCAAAAATCAAAATAAGGATTTTAGGAATGAGTCACTAAGCGGGACCATGACTCTGGACAATTTTGCCCTTTCCGGATGGATTCGTGCAACTGTTAATGATGCACAGGATTGGCACGATTATTACGGTATAAATACAACGAATTCTGGTCAATTGCGATTTGAGGCCTCTAATGATAACCCCCCTCGTATTCATGGGCCTTCCAGTGTCATTGTGCATCCAAATCTTTATTCCTCTAATGATAGTGCCGGTAAACTTGATGTGAACGAATGGAATCACTTAGTTTTTTCAGGCTCTGGTGGAAAACTCCGCCTTTACATGAATGGTGTGCTCAATACAACGGCTGACTTCCAGGAGAGTGCTCAGGTAAGTGGATTCTATATTGCTATGGCCAATAATAACAGTGCCGGTGCAATTCATGACGAAGTTGCATTGCACAAAGTGGGTCGTCACGAAAGATGGGCTAATGCAACTTACAATAATCAAAATAGCGGTAGTAACTATGTAAATTTAGGTATTTTTGCTGGTCCACCTTACTTTGAGGAAACGGTGACTGAATTGTATGGCAAAAAGAATGTCGCCATTGCTAACTTCACTCCTACCGTTTTCGGCGGTGGCAGTCTTGCCTATACGGCTGCCGGTCTTCCCCCGGGGATTTCAATGAATTCTTCGACCGGAGTGATCTCCGGTACTACGGATGAAGTGGGGAACAGCAGTTTCACAGTCACCGTTAGCGGATCCAATGCGGCTGGCGATGTAAAAACTTCCAGCAAGACTTATGTGATCAAGGTTTCCGATCCGGATTCCTTCCCCTATAAAGTTGACTTCACTCTTTCAGGATATGCGGGTTCTTCCACCCTTTCCCAATTTCCGGTTCTGCTTACCTTTGATTCGGGTATTACTGGATTTAGCTATAATTCCTTCGCCTCAGCTACGGCTGGAGATTTGCGCTTTTATGCAGCCACCGGTGAGGAATTACCTTATGAAATCGAGTCGTGGGACACCACCGGTGCATCACGAGTCTGGGTGCGTGCTCCTTCGATTGCGGGCAATGCAACCAAGATTACCGCGGCTTGGGGAGATGCATCCCAAACAACCGCTCCGAATTATGTATTCGACGGTTCAACCTGGTCAAATGGATATGAAGCCGCCTGGCATTTCCAAAATATGTCCGGTGTGCTGACTACAGATTCGACCACAAATAACCGCCACCTCACCGCGGAGGGAGGAGCCAGTACTGGAACCGGGCAAGTAGGTAACGGGATAGTATTGGATGGTTCCAATGATCAGCTGGAAGCAATCGGATATAA
>JABGUO010000251.1 GCA_018646565.1 Opitutia bacterium
AACAGTTTCACTTTTACAATATCATCTGCAACTAAGCTGTGGCCTCGTTCAATTAAAGCCAGTGCTGCCTCACTTTTCCCCGCCCCACTATCTCCTCTAATTAAAGTACCAATTCCCCGAATATCTAATAATGTCCCATGACAACTCGAGCGTGGGGCAAATCTTTCCTCAAGGAGCATTGTAACTTCAGTAGTAAATGCCTTAGAAGATAAGGAACTCCGAAAAAGTGGCACGCCATTCTTCTCCAATACCTCGACCATTTCAGGAGTGGGTGCTAAATTGCGTGAAACTACGACACAGGGAATTTTTTTGGCCACCATCGTTTCCATTACATGCTTACGACGAGCAGATGACTGTTCACGAAAGAAACCCATTTCTCCAGCTCCAAAAAGTTGAATTCGCTTATTGGCAAAGTATTTAAAGTATCCCGTTACTGCCAGAGCCGGTCGATTGACACTTCTTTCTCGAATAGTACTTCTCCCCAATGATTTTTCAGAGTTTACTAATCGTAAACACAATTGCTTACCGTAATCTTTAAAAAATTCACGTACGGCAATACTTTCAATAATATACTTCGATTCAGCGGGTGAGGAATGGGGGGGGCTCATAAATAAAATTATTTTTTGGTTATGCTTCGAAATCAGTCCCCAAGTATTTTTCACGGGCTTGCGGGTCAGATAATAAAAAGGGTGCATCTCCATGGGTGAGAACGCTTCCGTCGTACAGTAAATATGCTCGATCCACTGCTCGAAGGGTTTCCCGGACATTATGGTCTGTCAAAAAGATACCGATTCCTTTTTTCTTTAAATCAAGAATGATCTTCGTTACCTCGCTCACACTGATCGGGTCAACCCCACTAAAAGGTTCATCCAATAATAAAAACTGTGGCGATAAGGTAAGGGCACGGGTAATCTCCAAGCGTCGACGCTCACCACCGCTTAAGGTATAGGCTTTTTGCTTGGACAGATGGGATAGATTTAATTCTTCCAGCCTTACCTTTACTAAATGGTCTTGTTCCTCCTTGGAAATAGATAAAGTCTCGGCAATCGCTCGGACATTTTCTTCCACGGTTAACTTGCGAAAAACGGAAGATTCCTGGGGCAAATAAACAATTCCTTTTCGAGCTCGTTTATAAGCAGGTAAACGGGTCAGGTCATCATTGTTTAACAATACCTTGCCAGAGGATGGAGTTAAGAATCCGGCAACCATTGAAAATGTAGTTGTTTTGCCCGCTCCATTGGGCCCGAGTAATCCCACCACCTCTCCTCCCTTGGCTTCCAAGTCGACCCCGCACACAACCTCCCTGCCTCCAAATTTTTTTCGTAGACCTTCCACCCGTAGTGAAGGCAGCTGCTCCTCATTATTCATTATTGAGTCTTTTTCTTTACTTTTTTCCTAAATCCAAAATCAGGTAAGGGAGGAAGCTCTAAACGCGGACGGGTATTTTTTCCGCCCAATACACGGGCCCGTCTGTTCCCTTTTTCCAAAACGATAGATTCCCCTCTTGCTTCTCCCCACTCATCATCAACCACTCGAGCCCGTCCAGTCAGTAATACTGTTCCAAGCTTTACATCTAATGCCATCATATCGGCATAAGATACCCGCCCGCCTTGCCTGAGAACAATGTTGCCCTCAGCATCCATCGTGGAAATCTTTCCAATTTCCGAATTCGAGCCATTCCCGTCTTTAACGAAAAGAACTTCTATATTGTCACAGGTTAAGAAAAGATTGTCTCCTTCGATACTTACATTTCCATCCAATGAAAAAAGGTGGGAGTTTTTCTGAGTCGATACAAATTCAAGATAATTCGCCTGAGCAACAGTGGGTATAGTTGCATTTTTTTCTTCGCCCTGAGGACTGTCTTCATCACCGGTTGCGCAACGCGAATTCTCCCCCCCTAAGTCATAAGCAAAGAACCCCCCCAAGCCACTCGAAAAGACCACTTTACCGTGTTGATTAAAAATCATTTGATTCCGTCCTTTGTCTACAGAATTAACCCATTGCCAATCATTTCCCTTCGCTCGAAACCCGCTGCCCACCACATCAAAAAAACCGGCCCCATGTGCCTGCCCCGATTCCAATAAAAACTCACCGGAACTGCTTTTTGCAGTGAGATCAATGATTTGATCTGTAAACATATACAGTATTGGGTTTGTTGTTAGAAAAGTGTCACTATCTTTCGAAGTCACCTGAGAGGCATGCAATTCCCAAGATAAATGACCATCCTCATTAAATTGGGGAATTACCAAGTTTTGAACAGTGGACAAGTCACTCTCATTTGCCTTTAAAAAGGGGAGGTTTGCCAACAATAAAAGTAAAGACCACAACTTTAAAAATGCAATCAATCGATCTGCAAAAAAACACACGAAACGAACAGGTCGAAATGACAATCTACTTTTCTCCCTTTTCTCTACTCAGTTTTCCTGATTGGATATTAGTTAGGGGTACGAATTTAAGTACAGTACCGTTGATGCAATATCTTTTATCCGTGGGAGTATCAAATCCTTCCCCCTTAAATACATGTCCCAAATGCCCCCCACAGGAGGCACATAATACTTCAGTTCGCGCGTAACCTAAGTGGTAATCCGTACTCGTTTTTATGTTTTTTGCTTTTGAGGGATCATAAAAGGAAGGCCAACCACAATGAGAATCAAATTTTTCCTTGGAGGAAAACAACTCAGTATTGCACCCCGCACAGTAGTAGGTGCCAGCACCCTGCTCTTTAAATTCAAGGTATATTTTTCCATTGGGTCGTTCCGTCCCCGCTTCTCTTAAAATTCTAAATTGTTCGGGAGATAGGATCTTCTTCCATTCCTCCTTCGTGCGTTCTACGCTTACTTTATTTGAATCCTTATTTTTTTTGTGGGGGGGCGGAGAATTATCCAGGGCCAATAATCCGGAAAATACCGCCATGGCAATCACGCATAATCCAGTTAAAAGTGTAATTGGTTTCATTTCAAAAATCTAAAGCAAAAGGACGGGAATGGTCAAATGACTAACTCATTTTCAACTACCCCAGTCTCTCAATCAAACTCGCCTCATTGGTATAGGTTATTGCCGATTCCTTGGAAATAATTCCATGCTGATAGAGATGAAGGAGGTGCTGTTCCATTGTCATCATTCCCTCTTTTGACTGGGTCTCCATTGTGGAATATACTTGCTGCCGATTACCAGAACGAATCAGGTTCCCAAGTGCTGGGATATTTTTGAGAACTTCCATTGCTAATATTCTCCCGTTCCCGTCCATTCGGGGTACCAGTTTTTGACTTAATACAAAAGAGAGACTGAAAGAGAGTTGAAGACACAAACTCTTGGTCTGCTCAGAAGGGAACATATCCACAATTCGGCTCAATGCTCCCTTGGCATCCCGAGTGTGCAGAGTCGAAAAAACCAAATGTCCAGTTTCTGCAGCACTTAATGCAAGAGATGCCGTCTCAGTATCCCGAATCTCCCCCACAAAAATAACATCCGGATTCTCTCTCAGGGCACTCCTCAAACCTCCCGCAAATGTGGGAACATCCTGACCAATCTGGCGTTGAGAAACCATTGAACTTTCACTTTCAAATAAAAACTCAACCGGATCTTCCAGTGTAATGATTCGTGTTTTCCGATGAAGGTTTACATGATTAATTAGAGACGAAATTGTGGTTGAT
>JABGUO010000252.1 GCA_018646565.1 Opitutia bacterium
ATTCATGTGAAGGTAGTTTAACCGCCAGTATTCATTGTTCAAAAAAGGAGCATCCTTTGGCTCAGAGAATGACCCAAAAACTCGAATCAAAAGTGGGACGAATGGTATGGAATGGTTTTCCTCCCGGGGTAATACCTGGACCCGCTACACATCATGGTGGCCCTTGGCCTGCCAGCACCAATTCGCGGCACACTTCAATTGGAAAAGAAGCCTACCAAAGGTTTATCCGCCCTGTCTGCAGACAGGGATTCCCTGTAAACTAGTTCATTAACTCGCGTGCCTTAAGGCTTCAACTGGGCTCATTTCAGAAGCTTTTCGTGCTGGATAAATTCCAAAAACAATACCCGTTAAAACAGCAGTTAGAAAAACGAGGGGTAATGACCAAAGTACTAATTCCGGAGTCATATTTTTCATCGAAGGAGGGAGAGATTCAAAAATAGTTGGAGTAAATTTTTCCAATAAACCAAGTCCAAAGTCATACGCTGGCTCGCAAAGAAATCCAGCGGCAATACCTAATAATCCACCTAGGCCAGACAAGGCCATAGTCTCTATCAAAAACTGTAGAGTAATATCGGCTTTTCTAGCACCCAATGCTCGTCGAATCCCAATCTCACGAGTTCTCTCCGTAACGGTGGCCATCATGATATTCATAATTCCAATACCCCCAACAAGTAGAGAAATTCCTGCAACTAGCCCCATTAATGCAACAAATGTAAGCCGGGCTTTTTCTGCCTGCTCCATTAATTCCAATGGAATCGCGAGTTGATAATCTTCCATATCATGTTCTTTGGCGAAAAAATCACGAAGCATTTGGGCAACGGTCATTAATTTATTTGGATCTTCCAAAGTAACCGTGATCTTAGAAATTAAAGGCGTGCCGTCATACCCACGGAAGTAATAATCAAATACCTTATTCCAAACAGTTTGAAGGGGTAAGTATACATTATCATCAAATAATTCCTTAAAGCCCAGTTTATCAGTATCCTTTAATTCAGTCTTAGGACTCACCTCACCGACAACAGTGTATAAATTACCCGATATATTTACAGTATTCCCAACGGAATCGCCAAATGGAAAGAGCGTTTTAGCCAAGCCTGTAGCTAAAACACAAACTTCTGCCGATTCTTGATTATCGAATTCGGATAAAAACCTACCTTTGCTTACTTCTAAATTATGCAATTTTTGGTAGTTCGGATTACAACCGAGCAATTCAGCCCTTGTCTTTCCTTCTTTGGTAAAGACCTGACGATTATTAAGTTCACGAGTGGGATAAATCGCGGATAAGTGTGGAATTAACTCTGTAATCTTCTTTAAATCATTTGCGGTAATGCCATAGGAATAAAAATAGTTCCCTTTGCTTTTTCGCTCTGATTCAGGCGGGCGTTTCGAGGAAAGAATCAGGTTATTTGCACCGAGTGCCATAATCTCACCTTCTGCTTTTTCTGCAATTCCTTCCCCGATTGCAAGTAGCCAAACCACACTCACCACTCCGATAAAAACTCCTAAACCTGTGAGTAAAGAACGCATTGGGTGAGTCCAAATGCTCAACAGTGCTGCTTTTCCGAGATTATGCCAAAATCGGGATAGTCGTTGCCCCCAGGAAATTACCACTTTTGGTTTTGATTGAGATACGGTTGTTCTAAAAGTAACTGGCTGATGGGTGCGGATATCTTCTACAATCCTGCCATCCTTCATTCGAATAATTCGACGGGCCCGGCGGGCAACTTCATCCTCATGTGTCACTAATACCACTGTCTTACCCTCCTCATTTAACTGATCCAATAAACGAAGGATTTCTTCGGTCGTCTTACTATCCAAATTCCCAGTCGGTTCATCGGCCAATAAAAAGGCAGGATTACTAGATAACGAACGGGCAATTCCAACCCGTTGTTGTTGACCGCCCGAAAGTTCCTGCGGGCGGTGATTTAAACGATCCCCCAAACCTACTCTCTCCGCAAGTTCTTTAGCTTCTGTCAAACTATCGTTATCTCCCCGAAGATAAGCCCTCGGCATTCTTATATTTTCTAATACATTTAAGTAAGGTATTAAATTATAGGATTGAAAAACAAATCCAATTGATTGCCCTCGTACTTGAGATAGTTCGTTATCAGACAATTGAGTGACCTCACAGCCATTGACTTCATAAAATCCCTCCGTAGCACGGTCTAAACAACCTAATAAATTAAGTAGCGTGCTCTTTCCCGACCCTGATGGTCCCATAATGGCGACATAATCCCCTGCAGGTACATTTAAATCAACTGAATCAAGGGCTTTGACCTCTTCCTCGCCCATTTGATAGATTTTGGACAGAGATCGAACCGAAAAAGCAAAGCTCATTGATTAAAATAATGCAAAAAATGTACTTAACCTGCGGTCACATCGTGATTAAACCAATGGGCATACTGTTCAATAAAAGAATCGGGATTAACCAATACTTTTTCACCTTCTTGTAATCCTTTCAGTATTACAACCCTACTTAAATTTTTAGGCCCTAGGTCCAATGTACGTAAGGCAAAGTCATCTTTACCGACAATACTGACGAGGCAATATGCTTTTCCATTTTTACGGAAAATCGCGGTTAATGGAATTTGTAAAGCCTGATCTATCCTTTCGGACAGGACTGATACTTTTGCTGACATACCAGATCGAATTCCATCTGGCGGGTTATCAATTAACACATGAGTCGCATACTCTTTAATGTGGGAGGTATAGCGACTCACGGAGGGAAGCGGATACTCACTTACCGATTCAACCTCACCGGTTAGTTCAATTCCACGCAACGCATCGATGGTGATCGAACACGTCATTCCCTTCTTTATCTGTTCCACCCGATTTTCATTCACTTTTGCAATAACCCGCATGAGTGATGCGTCCGGTAAGCGAATAATTTTTTGTCGTTCTCGAACTAATTTCCCTTCTTCTATAAGAATGCCATCATCGGAACCTGAATTCGAACGATTCGCATAAGTAACGGCTCCGCTTGATGGAGAATTGATAACACACTTTATAATCTGCTCGTTAATTTCTTTCTCTCTGGCACATTCTAATTCATAAGAATTTTCTACCGACTTAAGTTTTGCTTCTGAAGTATGAATCGATGCATTTAGATCATTCACTTTTGCCTTTTTGGAATGGACTCGGAGGACTTCCAACTTAGTTTGTGCGAGGTCGAGTTCCTTACGTGCCTTCTCTACTGCAAATTGGTCGGCTTCTAATTGGGCAGCAGAAACATATCCCTTCACAGCTAAACGATTACTGTATAGAAAATATTCCTCCGCTCTTCGAAGGTTTTCTTTGCCGACAAATTCTGAACTTTCAAGCTGTTCTTCCTCTTGCTTAAATGAACCCGATAAGTATTCGTCTAAAGACAATTCTGCTGCCTCCAAATCTGCTCGTGCTTTTACCAAGGACGCACGAGATTGATACACCGCGATTCGCTGTTGAAGTAAGTCTTTTTGAAGTGCCGCATCATCAAGTCGGACTAAAAAATCGCCTTTCTTCACAAGAGTTCCCTCCGGCACGATTTCCAAAATACTGATCCCCGATGAACTTCTACTTCGAACCTCGCAGCGAATTTCAATATTCTCTGCACTTTCAACCTCGCCTGGCTCTGTTATTTCAAGAACAAACTCAGCCACTCGAGCCTCTTCCCACAGGGGTTGAATTGCAAAGCTATCCTCCGCCCCATCTCCGGTAATCCACCAAGCAAAAGAAAGCATTCCGGCTCCCACAAAGCCCAAGAGTGCTTTTGTCGAAATAAAACCTGCTTTTGATTTTGGAAACATAATAACAATCTTTTATAATCTACAATTGAAAATTCAGCAAGTTAGGATCAAGGAATCCGTTGCTTTTGATAAAGGAGGTTACGGAGATAAAATAGGTCCGACGTCTAACCATAGACCATTCTCTGCGAGTCGCATTGCTCCCAAGTCGTAAGTAAGCCTCATCCGCATCGCTTCGTAGCCAATCCAAACGCTCAAAAAAGAATTACTCGCTTCCAATAAATCATTTAATGCATTCACCAAATCACGGGCAGTCGTGGCACCGAACTGAGAATTCTTTCCAGGTTTGGGAGGTTCATTCAGACGTAAACGAGCTAAGTCTACTTGTGCAATTGCACCACGAACAGCGGCTCGACTCAGTTCGAAATTCAACTGATAGAGTTTAGACATTCGTGAATGTTGACGCAGTGATCGCAACACACTGTCTTCAAAGGCTAAATATTGACGCCTCGCTTGTTGGTACTGAATTAAAGAAGCTTGGTATCGATTGCGTTCACGAACTTTTGAGAGAGGAGTGTCTAACTCTACCCCCAACTGTACCCTTCCTTCGTGTGAGTTGAAATGACCCGAGTTCATTGAATCTGAGCCAAGGTCGCCGGATAAAACAAGGTCTAAATCTGTACGTAAATCATCCCTAGCTAAATCCGACATTCTCCAAGTATTTACTAAGGCTGCCCGGGCATTCATCCAGTCCAACCGTTCTTTTGATGCAACCTCATGTGCATTCTTGGGATCAACTGACACCTCAATCATCACGATTGACTCGAGCCGGACTGATGCACGGGCAAGGGAAAGTTCAAGGACAGCTCCGGTTAAATTGTTTAAATGTTTTGCCAAAATACCTCTCTTATTCTCAAGCGGAATTGTGGATAACGAGTTGAACCACTCATCCAAAAAATCCCATTGAACGGAAAGTTCTTCGTTTAGCCTTACACTTGTGTTGTTTAAATCCACAACCATTTGCTCCAATACCTTATCTTGAAATGCATTTTCCCCCATTCCTAGTTCTTTTAAATCAGAACGATTGCGTAAGTTCTCATACCATTTTTTTCGTTGTGGTAATCGAATCACGAGGGTTGCCAAATCTTTTTGTAATCCAAATAAACTTTGATCAGTAGAATCCTTCATTGCCATTATTTTTCTCCCGTAATCTTCAATTTGAACAAGTTCGAGATTTAAATCGGGGTTACGAATAATTTGAAGTAATTCGTTAATTTCATCCTGTATCTTTACAAGCGTGGGGTCAGTTAGGCGAAAATGCTCGAGGTAATCGTCCTCAACACGAACCATTAAATCCGGAGGAAGTCCTAGAAAAATTTTGTATCCATCCAATTTATTATCAAAAGACGACCTTGCTGCAAGAAGTCCGCTTTGACCATTATAAAGTGCCTGTCTTGCCTGATCAACCTGAAGTCGGTTTCCAATCCTACCGGCCTCAAATGCCGATTCCAATTGAACAAGACTATCCCTTAACTTGGCCACATTTGCTTCTTGGTTTCTGATTCTTTGCACCTCTTGAACCAATCCTAAATAACCGGATACAGAACTTGAAAAAGAGGGGGATCGAGGGATCCCATCAGAACCAACTCCTTCCGCCGGGTTACTACCAGTAATTACATCAAGAAAGAAGCCCTGTCTAAATTGCTCTAATCTACGAGCATCTGACAATAATTGTCGTTCTGCCATAGTAAGCCTTTCCTTGTAAACCCGTTTACTCGCGCCACGAAGAAGAGGTTGAGTGATAGTAAGATTAGCTAAAGAACCGCCCACCTTGGCATCTCCATTACTTAAGTCGAAAGTCAGGCGATTGGCTAATGAAACAACCCAATTGGCGCCCTGCCCTGCCACCCCGCGAATTCCCACTTGAGTCCGTGATTTAATTTCCACTTCATCTTCTCCCATTTCTTGGTCCGCCTGTGCTGAGACTACTCCAAATAAATTGGGCTCTAATCGAAACCTTTCGTAGGTAACATCCAAAGCGGAAAGGTAGAGGTTTTCTTTTTGCCTTTGAAGCTCCGATGAATGCAAGATCGCAAGGGACATCGCATTTTCTAAATTCAATGAAACAACCCCAACCTCATCGATTGGAAGTGAATCCTTCCATTGAATACCAACCAATAAATCAGTCGAATTACCATCCGGATAAGCACTTTTTTCCTGCACTAATTCGGTAATCTTTCTCGAATCAGGATCATCGCGAGGAGCGAATGGAAAAGGACTACTTTGCTGAGGGTTCAATCGAGATTTATTACTTAATTCCCAATTAAAACCAGGAACATCTTTCAAAAGTTCACGGACTTCACGATCCGCACTCTCCGGTTTAATTTTGGAACGACAAGCTACAAAACAAAAAAGTTCCAGTACTAGTAAAAAACGTAACGCGAAGAGTTGTCCTTTCATGACCAAAAGGTAAAAACGAAACCGAGTTCTCCAATCAACTGAAAAGCGCAGTAACCGCTTGTGCTTTCACTAACTCGCGCGGTTGATTCAAGTGGTTATAGACAATCGTTTCCGGATCAATCCCAAAGCCGTGATAAATCGTTGCCAATAATTCGCGGGGATGAATGGGTTTGTCCAGCGGAGCAGATCCAGTCTTATCAGACTCACCATGTACGTATCCTCTTTTTATACCCGCACCGGCAATTATTCCAGTATAACAATAGGGCCAGTGGTCACGACTCCCCCCATCGTTTCCATTCCCTGATGTGCTAACCCCTTTTTCTGGACTCCTGCCAAATTCTCCAACGCACACGACCATTGTTTCATCAAGCAAGCCACGCTGGTCTAAATCAGTCATTAATCCAGATAACCCGCGATCGAGCATGGGGGCAGATTGATTTTTCATTCGTTTTGGTAAATCCTTGTGAGTATCCCATGAGTGGTTATCCGAATTCGCAACCTTCGGCCAAATCACCTCAACAACGCGGGTTCCCGCCTCCACCAACCGCCGGGCGAGGAGACAACTCTGTCCAAATGTATTACGCCCGTAGGAATCTCGGGTCGAGTCAGGTTCCTGATCCAGTGCAAATGCTTCCCTCGCACGTCCTGATGCAACTAATTCAAGTGCCCGATCATAGTGCTGATTTAAATTGTATTTCTCTACCGCCTTGTCAATCACAGGCATGGCATCGGACATGGCATCCCTTAATTTAGCCCGTCTATTTAGACGAACTCCAAACATATCAGGTCTCATCTGTAGGTCATCTACCCGAACTTTGGCCATTTTCTCCATATCCATATCATCACCCGGCGGATAAAGAGTATATGGGTCATAAGCTTTGCCCAAGAAACCAGCGGTTCCCCCTTTACCAACCACACCACTTTCCTGAAGAGGTCGGGGAAGCATAACAAATGGCAACATTGGCTCTGAAGTAGGTTTAATCCGTATGATATTAGATCCAAAATTAGGAAAGTCTTTGGGACTGGGCGGTTCAAGCTGACCAGAAGGGCTAACCTTGTCTGTGGTGTACCCCGTCATCATTTGGTAGATCGCTGCCGTATGATTAAAAAGTCCTTTTGGAGTATAACTGACTGAGCGCATCATGGTGAACTTATCATTTACCTTGGCCAACTTGGGTAAAAGCTCAGTAAAATTAACCCCTGGAATCTTAGTGGAAATCGGTTTAAATATACTTCGTACATTATCAGGGGCATCTGGCTTGGGGTCCCAAAGGTCTAAATGACTGGGTCCGCCCTGTAAATATATCATGATCACACTCTTCGCTTTCCCCCAACCCGGTCCACCTCCACCCAATGGATTCGCAGATGCTTTCATTTGCAACATCGCTCCAAGGGATAAACCTAACATGCTTGAGCCTCCAACTTTTAACACATCCCTTCGACTCATCGGCAGGTGAGCATCACATAAATCTCGTCCTAATTGTCCAGGTATTCCAATCATAATGTCATCCTAATTTATTTTTTTAAAAGTTTCAAAGTTGTAAATATTTCTCCCTACCGATTGAAAAGAAAAGCAGGTGTGTTAATTAATGCCCAAGTCAAATCCTGAACGCCGATCAGCCTTCTATTTTGCAAGTGCCCTTTGCTCAGTGAAACGGCTCTGCGTAAACGAGCAACTTCAGGTGGCAAGGGAATCGGCTTTTTTGCCTCAGTTAAAATTCCTTCCAATTTTACCAGTTGAGCATCTTTGGGCAGTGGTTCACTTGCCTCCTTAAGCAACTTGACAAGTAATACTCTTTCGGAATTGCTCTTCTTAAAGGCATCTGAAAGGGTTTTATGTTGATCCGAGCTACGCTTATTTTTTGCAACGGCAAAGATACCTTTCACATCCTCTGGTAATCCATATGACACTGGAGGAGGGACGTTAGTAACGGCCAATCTAAAACGGCCAAGGGAATGCTGGCCACCTTGAAACTGCTGTTTTAATGTAAAAGTTAAATGAACAGGACCTTTAAATGAAACTTTTTCCTTCACCTGAAATGAGGCATAATGGACATTACCCATTTGAGGAGAAATCGCCCATCCATTTCGACTGGGAGCCTCCTTGCCATCTACAGCCGATACAACCGGGTATCCACCCTGGCTAAATGTGGCTAATGCATTCTCAAAGGAAAGCTTAAGGGGAACTTCATTTCGATACAGCTTAAGTGAACGGATTGCTACTCCATTATCCAATACAAGCTGAATACCCTTTAAATCTTGCAGAGAAACAAAATCGAGTCGGTATGATTTCCAATCACTTGATTGTTGAACCTTCAAACCTGAGGAAAGATTTTCCTGGGAATAGGATTCCCCTTCTGTTTTCCATCCTACTTGAGCAACAACCGCTTTCTTTGCCTTCGCCATCAATTCGATCGCAAAACTTCCCTTTTCACAAGAAAGATCAATTGCCAGACTGGGTTTAGGAACTTGGTCTGCCCCAGACTTATAGTAAAACCCTGATGCCCCTCCCCCATTATAAATTTTAAGAAGCACAAGATTTCGTCCTTTATTCAGGGCAAGAGTTATTTTTTCCTGATCTGGAGCTGCACCTCGTCCGATATTATTTCCCAAAACCAACTGCCCATTAAGATAAACTTTTATTCCGTCATCACTGCCCAAATTTAAAGGAATTTTTATAGGGACATCCGTGTTAATTACTTTCATTAAATAATGAGAAGCATTTGCGGCTGAAAAAACAGTGCCATATAACACACCTTCTTTCCAATCTGTCCTTGCCTTCCAATTAAGTTCGATAGGACCATGCTTAAAAACCCTATTCTCATCAAAAGTATAGTCGATTTCCGGCCCCGCTTTTTCATCAAAGCCAACCCCGATAAATGGTCCAACATGATAAAAATTTCCCGATCTAACCTTTCCACTTGGTATGCTCTGAGACAAGAGAATGCTGTCGTTTGAGTCTTGAAAATTTGTTTGTAATCCTGGGTACCATTTATTTTTTCCTCCCCTTGTTCCAAAACTCCAATCACCCCTTACTTCCCAATCTTTTAAATTATTCGACGGTTTTGAATGAACTTCGAGTTCAGTAAGAACAAAATTCCCATCCCCAGGAGAGCGTCCCGGGCCTTTTTTGGGAAGCCTTGGGTCGGTCATTGCCTCGACTCGAACTCCTGTTATCGATGATAAATTAGTGGTGGTATTCACAACATAACTACCCTTTGCACTTCGGCCACCCACGAACACGGATCCATCTTTTTGAGATTCGAATTTGACCCCCGGCATTTTGGAAGTGACCTTCCCCAAATCCAAGTTTTCCCACTTACTTATTTCGTTCGAATACTCATCTTCCCATTTAGACAATCTTGCCGGGAGGGTTTGATCAAATAAAGTGACCGCGTCTTTTGCTTTTATGATTTCCAGCTTTCGCTTTTCCGAAGCAACCTTAACAGCATTTGCAGTTTTTTTCCTATAATTATTAATCTCAGAATTGGCCTGACTAATCGCAAGTTCTCGCTCTCTTTCTTTTGCGTTAAGCGATTCTTTGATGCCCCTCTCTTCTTCTTTCAATTGTTTAATCAAACTCTGATGGTCATTCTGCAATTGATCCGTAAATAATTGCAGGCTTTGTGCGATTTCATTCTCCGTTGCCGGCCGGTTCAGTATACGAAGAAATAAGTCGTTTATTAATGTGGGGTCATCCTGTTGAGCATTGGCCATTTTTGTGATTGCATTATTAGGGTCTGAAATCGCGTTATTTACTGTGGGTCCACTTACAAGAGCCATAATCGGTCCCAACTGAAGCTCACCATTACGTTCGCATTCACAGGAAGTTTCTCGGGCCGGCCTTCCAAAAGTTCCCAAAAAGCCATCTGGCAGCTTTATTCCCACATCTGGAAGCGATGCGGCACGGGTACCCGCCGGAACTCCTGGGAACTTACTTTTGAAACCTGTTACTTGATACACCGCATCGAGCAGAGTCTCGGCAGGCAAGCGGCGGGGGTGGGCGTGAGAAAAATTAATGGTATCATCCACATTCCAGCCATTGGAACCGACCGAAAGCTGGTATGTTCTTGATTTACATAGTATTTTAATGATGTGCCTTACATTGAAACCACTCTTGATAAACTCGTTCTCTAAATAACTTAAAAGTTTTGGATTACTGGGAGGGTTTCCCGCTCGGATATCATCAATCGGTTCAATTATTCCAATCCCAAAAAGGTAGCCCCAAATTCGATTCACATAACTTTTCGCAAAATAGGCATTACTGGGTGAGGTCATCCATGCCGCTAATTTTTCCCGCCTGGACATTCCAGATTTCTCAGCAAATTGTGCCGGATAAGGAAAATCGGGTGCTACCACCTCATCCGTTCGTTCATGTTTCACTTCACCGAATTTTACATCTTTTACAAACTCATAAAGTGGTTTTCCTCTTTCAACCGCAGTCTTACCAATCTCGTTTTTCCCTGAAGCCGGATCCTTTTCCAATTTAAATTGAGCAAAGTGGGCGGCCATTTCGTAATACTGGTTTTGAGTCCACCTTTCAAATGGATGGTCATGGCATTTATTACAGTTAAATCGAGTAGCGAGGAATAAATGGGTTGTATTCTCCATAGTATCCTCGGGGGTTCTCAAGATTTTAAAATACGATGCGGGCGGATTTTCTTTATTCGAACCCGATGCAGTTACTACTTTTCGTACAAATTCATCATAGGGAGTATTCTTTTCCATTTCTGCCCGTATCCAAGTGCGTAAGGCAGTTGCCCCCTTTCTTCCCAAAAACTTTCCATTTACTTGCAGTAAATCGGCCCATTTATTGGTCCAGTGTTCAAGAAAGTCTTCACTCCCTACTAATTGATCGATCAATTGATCTCGTTTCAACTGGGAAACTCCCTCTTGCTTGGTAAAATCTAAAACCTGATTAATGCTCGGAGGCAGACCAGTTAAATCAAGGTAAACCCGACGAAGAAACTCAAGATCGCCGCTTATTGGCGAGGGGAGTATTTTCATCCGCTTCCACTTCTGGGCTACTAATTGATCCACCTTATTGTTGTAGGAAGGTTCCTTCCATTGAAATCCCTTACGATCCCCCATGACGGTTAAGGTAGTTGCGGCATACCGGCCTTCATAACGTGCTAATATAGGTGCCTCTCCTCTGCGAAGTGTCGTCATTAAACTCATGTCGTCATGTTCGCTTACCTCTCCATTCCCACTGGTAACAAATGCCTCGTGTGTAACATCCCGTATTTTACCATTGGAAAAGCTGGCTACTACTCTCATTTGCTGGGTCGAGCCAATTTCCTGAACAACTGGATCCTGAGGAAATAATTCAATCTTATTTACTCGCACGGCGTTAGTAGCAAGAGGAGCTCCATTCGCGATCCATGCTTTAATTACCTGATAGTATTTTGAATTAGAATCAACTAATTGACCGCCTTCATGTGGTACCCTACCCGAAGCTTTTAAAAGCATAAGGCTACTATCAGGCGAGGCCACGCTTACCCTTCGACAGGCCATATCATCGGTAAATGCACGGACATCATACAATGCATCATAGCCTCGGAGAGAGAGTTTGAATCCATTCTTTCCCTCTTTTGCCCCATGACAGGTCCCTGAATTACATCCAAGCTTAGAAATAATGGGATTTACGTCTTCTATAAAATCAGGTTCCCAATTCGATGTCATTCCAGCAACTTGAACGGGAATTGAAACTTCCCGATTTGCAAAATAGGCAACAAGAACGCCCGTCCCATCTTTCTTCGGTGAAAATAATCCTCTCTTGTTCACAGTCCCGATTCCTCCTTTTACTCTCCATTTTGCCATGCGAGTAACATCCACTCTTCCTCCTCCCTGTAAGTCTGCACTTAGCAAAAGTTGGCAATAATCAATTGCCCGGGAAATGGATATAGTCTTGGGTTCGAGAATAAGGTTTTCAACTTTAGCTCCTTTTATTATAGACTCGGGCACCTCCACAGATTGTTCAGATTGCTTTACTGAAAATAGTAGACTGTTCTCCTGTTTGGACTTTTTCTTAATGGGAACGGGGAAGAATTTTCGAAAGATTTCACCGGATGATATTTTGTGAAAACGAATTAATCCATCATATCCCCCTGATGCCAATGTCTTACCATCCGGTGAGCAGGATAAAGAATAGATTGCAGAAGTTGGTATTTGCTTCCTCCATAGTTCCTTGCCCGACTCGATCTCAAAGCAAGAAATTTCTCCCTTACCATTCAAACTGCTTCCAGCAAAGCCAAGGTTTCCTTTTGCATTAAAACAGACTGAAAAAATTCGGCCGATTTGAGATTTATATTCACGGATTTGATTGGGGTTTCCTCCACCTGCCGGTGCCGCCTTTGTGGATTGTCGAAATAATTTTGGTTTACCATCAGCACCTCCCACCAATAACTCAGTTTTCCCGGGTCGTACCGCGATTGAATTCTGCCCTCCACTCAAAATTCCGGGTGTATGGGTGGTTACATTACCGATAAACCTTTCTGTTTTTACATCAGTTTGCTTCACTGTTTTGTCACGACTTACCGAAAAAATCGAATTTCCATCATCCGAAAACACAGTCCCCCTCACCCAGTCATTATGCCCAGACATGTAGGAAATTTGTTTTCCATCGGCGGACTGAATAACTCGAACCGATGAATCACTCCCTCCAAAACCAAGCAATGTACCATCCGGTGACCACGAAACCCCATACAATGTATCATAAGTTACGGAGTGAGATAATTTTAATTTTTGGATTCGCCAATCCCAAACTTGGATCTCTCCCATTCTTCCCGGTTGTCCCCCCGCTAATGCCAGGTTCTTTCCATCCGGAGAAAAAGAAACCGCTTCAATCCGTTCGGACATCCCGACCAATCTATTTACGATCGAACTCCCGTCTGATTTGCATACAATAACCTCATGGAAACCTGACAAGGCAAGGTATTTACCATCAGGAGAATAATCGAGAGAAAGAATTAATGGCGGTATTTCATAGATAGGAAGATTTTCCATGCTGTATTTCGGCCCGGAATTGGCAGGAGAATCATCTCTTGCACCTTCCTTAATCCACTGTACAATTTTTTTATATTCTATGGGATGCAATGCCTTTGCATTTTTGCCTTTAGGCATCTCGGAAGATCCGTCTGGGTTAATCTTGATTTGATCGATCAGATAACTGTCAAAAGGCTTACCAGGAACAACTGCGGATTTACCTGTTTCTCCCCCCTTCAATAAAGAAAGGAAATGAGTCATCAAATAATCTCCCTTCATTTTTGCAGGTTGATGACACCCATTACAATTGGCCTGAAAAATAGGTCGAATATCATCATGAAAACTAATCTTTTTAGTTTTTTCTGCCCCGCAAACGAAAGGAAGCAAGCAGGTACCAATGAAAAGGAAAAACTTGGTCGAGATTTTTCGAAAAGAGAAGGGCATTAAATCAATACTGATCTCAATTAATCTTGAGACAAGGGACAAAGTCAGATTTCTAAAATTAAAATTCGCAATGATGCTCATAATTAATCCGTATTCAAAGTCCAGAATTGAGGCTTTCCTGTGAAATTTCTTTCAATCGTTCAGTCAATTGTTATACCAAAAGCTAACTTGGGATGTGTTATATAAATTTTCCTCTCGAAGGAAAATTGAAAACTAGATTGAGATATGACCTCTCATAAAAGTATCTGCTTTTCCCTCCACCCATATTCCGTTTTTGCTCACCCCACATTTGAATGAAGTGCCGCGGGAAGATAGTTGCTTTACCCGAAGGGTGTCCTTCTCAAGCTTTTTACTCCAGTAAGGAACAAGAATGCAGTGAATTGAACCACTCACCTCGTCTTCATCCACCCCACAAGCAGGAGCAAAGTAGCGAGTAACATAATCTACCTTGGGGTCGGCAGATAAGGCAGTAGCAATAATTCCACGCGCACCTGTAATTCGTTTTAAAAGAATGGGATCTGGTTGCATATCCAGCACAATTGATTCATCAGAAAATACACATAAACAATCTAGACCGATGTAAGTTTCATTGGGATAAGCTCCTAAACCTTCAATGAGTAATGGGGAAGCAACACAGATTCGGGATGGTAACGAGGGTAGTGCCAAGGATAAGGCACCATTTTCGAGCTTAGTTACTTTCAATTCTCCGCTGCTGGAAGAAAAGCATATTGATTTGGCACCCTCAGAGAAACCTTCTTCAAACAGTATATGAGAAGCCGCTAATGTACCATGCCCACTAAGATCGATTTCTACTAATGGAGAGAACCAACGGATTGACCATTGATTGGGGGAATTTAAAAAAAGAAATACAGTTTCGGGTAAATATGTTTGTGCGGCAATATTTTGTAATTCATCAGTGGACAACCAATCCTTTAAAACACACACACCCGCTGGATTCCCAGAATAGGAATCCTTGCAAAATGCATTTACTTGATAATAGGGTACATTCATTACGATTTGATTAGAATAAAGCCGATTACTAACCTTGCTTCCAATTAAAACGCTCGGTTGAGTGCCCTAGATTGATGCAATAGGTTACAAAAGCAAATCTTATAGCCCGAACGATGCCAATTATCAGAAATTAGCTCAGATAAAATAAATTCTATACAATTGAATCTACACTACCATGCTTTTGCCAAACTAAAGTAAAAGTAATCTAAAATGGCAAAAGAAAAAAGGGTAATTAAGCGGGTACAAAACCCCACTGGGAACGATACGCTTTGGAAATCAATTGATTAGCATCTTTGCGATTAGTAGTGAGTTTTTTGGCGTTCCATTTAAATTTCCCACCTACTCGCATCGCAACATTACCCAATAAAATAGCCTCGGTTAAATTCCCGGCATAGTTAAAGTTGGAGAGAGCAATTTCAGGCTTATTTTCCCGAATTGCCTTCACCCATTCTTCCTTCATCCCCGCGTCTCCTCGACCATTTCGGGCAATCGATTGTTCGGGCAATTCAACTTCATTCTTCTTGTGCCACTTTCCGCCCTTGTATACCAACCAATCCGCTCCATAATCGTTGGGAGAATACATGATCCCATCTGTTCCCACAATAAGAAGGCCGCTGTTCTTAGGGGTCTGACCATGAAAAAGATCCATTGGGGGTAGATTCTTCACTCCCTTATTATCCTTCCCATTGTTACCCACTTTTCCTTCATACCAATGGAATTTGATTGGCCCACGCTTTTCAGTCTTGGGAAAATAGAGATTAATACTGGCCCAGGAAGGATAAGTTTCATCATTAATGGGACCAGTGTTTACTGACTCCGCCTTAGTTGGTTGGGTAAGTTCGCACCCCATAAAAGCGAGGTTGGTGGTGTGACAAGCCATATCACCTAACGCACCGGTGCCATAATCGTACCATCCTCGCCATTTAAATGGTGCATAACAGGAGTGGTAGGGTCTCATCGGTGCAGGTCCAACAAATGAATCCCAATCGACATGACTCGGAACATCCATAGCCTCACTTGGGCGAGCTGTAATTGTTGGAGCTTGTGGCCAAACAGGACGATTTGTCCACGCATGTATGTCTTTCACCGTCCCTAATCCTCCGGCACGTATGTATTCCGCTCCTTCACGAAGGCCATTCTCTGCAGTTCCTTGATTTCCCATCTGCGTGCAAATTCCCTTTGCATTTGCTAAGGTGGTCATTTGACGAGCTTCCCAAACAGTGTGTGTCATCGGTTTTTGAACATACACATTGATTCCCTTTTGCATTGCCATCATTGCTGCAGGTGCGTGGGTGTGGTCTGGCGTACTGACTGTAAGTGCATCAATCTTATCTCCATACTGGCTTAGTAATTCTCGGTAATCAGAGAACTTGACCGCGTCTGGATGCTTTCTTAACGCTACATCCAACCTGCGCGAATCGATATCACAGGCAGCCACAACATCGCCATGAACCGCTGCATGATCAAAATCACTCTTCCCTTTTCCCCCCACTCCGATCCCCGCAACTTGTAGCTTACTATTCGCACCGAAAACTCTTGATGGGAAAAAATTAAAAGCAAACGCAGTTGACGCGGCTGCCCCTAAAAATGTGCGTCGTGAATAATGATAGGTTTTTTGGTAGCTCTTAGTCATGGTAAAAAAAGAATAATATTAAATTTTTTAAAATAAAATAAATTTCAATCAGTCTCTGCAAGGCAAAAACGCAAGATTGAAGAATTTTCTCAATAGAGAAAGCAAACCTGTTCAGATTTAATCAATAGTGTAGAGGACTACACTAATGTTCTGCCTTGATGGCATTAAAATAGTGAGTCCGGTCGGCCAAGCACATTTTATGAAATTTCCTCATTTCTTCTTTTCGCTTTTCTGGCTCCAAGGTTTGCCAATATTTACCAAGGATATTTTGTCGATTACGAAGCGTTTTGAGTTCTTTAGTTCTAACCTCAGGCTTTAAATTCCTTAAATTCCTAAGTCGATGTTTAATCTCTTTTTTTTGCTCCAGACTCATACCCTCAACTCGTTCAATCGTTTGTCTTAAGATTCTGAGTTTTTCAGGAGGTGCATCCAACAACGAACGAAGCATGTCGACTTGATTGGCACCTGGAAATAATGGAGCACCACGAGAGGTCTTCTTGGACTGATTTTTGTCCAGAAAGTGTTTCCTTATTTCTGATTTCTGCATCCGCAAATTATCCCGCTTTTTATCGTCGCCTCCAAAAATTACATTCAATGGAAAGAACAGAGTAAAGAAAATGAAATTAGTAATAATATTTTTCATTGGAATTATTATATTAGGAATCTAACAACACCAGTAAATCGTAGGTTTGTTCACTCAAAAAACTTTCAGGAACATTCAATTCTTCTGGAATTGCCATGAGATCTTCAATTATTATTTTCTCCGAATCATTTAAGTAAGATGGTAAGGAATAAGGCTCAAGAGCAACATTTTCTTTAGTATCAACTGCAACTTCTAAATCGAATAACGGGATGAAAAATAATAATGCACAGAATGCCATTCCAATTGAGGCAAAAGGAATGAAATAATGAATCACTCGACTTACTGATTTATTTTCTAAATCCAGTTTCCCGATATCAACAAGAAGTGATTCAGTGAATCCTTCATCCAATGATGCACTTTCATTCGAAAGGAAATCCTCAATTACCTTTTCAGGATCATTCTTATTTTTCATCTTATTTTCTGTATTCCTGGAGGGTTTTCCTTAAATGAATACGTGCCCGATGAATCCAAGTTTTAACACTTGATTCGGATACTTTCATAATATCTGCAATTTCCATGTAACTAAGCTCCCTTTGTACGCGAAGTAATAATGCAGTAGAATAGTGCTCGGGTATCTCCTTCATGGCAAAATCAAGTATTTCATTCCATTCTTGTGCCTCATTGGCAGGCTGCACGATTTGGCCTTGGATTAATTCATCCGAATAACTCGAGATTTGCTGACGGTTTGATTTCTTTATTTCATCGATTAGTAAATTTCTTGCAACCGTGAAAAGGTAGGTAGAAAATTTTGCTTTCGGTTGGTATCGAGTCGCTGATTGGTATATCCGAATAAAAACTTTCTGAGTCAAATCCTCCGCGTCTGCCTTGTTTCGAAGTGAACGATCAAAAAAGCGAAAGAGTCCATCCTTCCATCGAGTAATTATTTTCTCCATTGCAACAGGACATTTTCGCGCAACTTCTTTCATCAGCAACTGATCGTCGCTCAGTATACAATTCACGCGCTCTTGATTCTCACTCATTTCAAGTAGAGTGCCATGAGACAATAAAGGATTGGGTACGCTTTGCATATGTTCTGTCCTTAAAAACGGACGAACAAAAGAAAAGTTTCAAAATAATGTTATTTCAATTGATTCCTAATCAAGCGGGATAATATGAGCAGCGTCCACAATTACATAACCCTCGGTATCCTCATTAAAAACTTTCAGGTCATATTTCTCACCCTTTTTAAAAACAAAAGAGCCTAATGAATGCCAAAGATTATCTGTACTTCCCTCTTTCCTCTGATCTACCACTACAGAAGATAACTTTTTTTCATCCTTAATTTCATATCTAACTGTTCCTGCTCGATTTCCTGAAGCTACATACGAAACCATTATTTCGTGCAGGCCTTCTTTTGGTGCCTTGAACGGAAAACAAGCTGTTCGCATCCCCTTCCCTCCATTTCCATCATGGAAATAAGAATACCCCACAAAAGGACGAAGTGATGTACTTTCGACCCACTCCCCCTCGAAACTTAAATTTGCACCGTCCACCACCAGACCACTCATCTGGGATGGATCGATCCCCCGCCCAAACGCAACTCGGTTGGATTTTTCCAATTCAATCACTTGTCCATCTTCCACCAATCGAGTTTTTAACTTGTCGTAGGAGATATCCTGAACGGGAATTTCCTCTTCGATCGCAAGAACGGCTGCGGTGGCTGCAGACTGGCCTAAAATCATAAAGACCGGTTCCATCCGAATTGAGCCAAATGCGATATGGGAGGAAGAGACACAAACCGGAACCAACAAATTACTGCACTCATCAGCCTTTGGAATAATAGAACCATAGGAAATTTGATAGGGCCCGCCTGGATGAACCTGTACATCGCCCTCATTTTGAACATACGAAAGGCCGTTTTCATCTTTGGCTACATAGCGCTGAACATGATGGGAGTCCATGGTGTAAGACCCCATTCCGATCGAACGCGGGGTATCTGACTTTCCACGTAGATTCAATTCAGTAATTACGAAATTACTAACCATGCGCCTCGCTTCTCGTACATAAATCTGGTGGGGCCAATGGCCGTTCGATTCAAATTCGTCCTTCGCCAACCCCCAGGTGTTCATTTTTTTGCGAATATCTTCGGGTACGCGAGGATCATTACATAAAAAATAAAAGTAGCCTTTTTGATACCTTTCATGCTCGAGGATGATTTCCGCCCGCTCCTGATAACCCGCTTCTGGATATAGATAATTCATTCCGATATTATCTGTGCTGAATGGACCATGGTTATTCGTGTCTGTCTTGGCATTTGGAACCGGATCAAACTTCCCAAATACATGAGTGGAACCCTGAATCAATGTCCGCAGTAAGAGTTCGTACTGTGTCGGGTCGTATTGGTCAGGCCTTGGAAATGGAATTCGATTCTCCTCCACTTGAGTTAAACACAAACGAAAATTATAAGCCTGCATTTTAAAATCTCCCTGTCCTTCTTTGCCAGGAGACTGCGAACTAATTCGGGCTAATAAGCCACTGCTTGGATCCCCTTCAATTATAAAGGGATCAATTCTCGCCTTGAATTGATGGGATCGCGCATTCTTGGTCTGGACACCACTTAACGATTCACCATAAACTGAGTTCGCTTCTCGTCCCACGAAATAACTGACTCCTGCAGAGGCCATAAGGTCTCCCTCGTAAGTACAATCAAGAAAAGCGGATCCATTGTAAGTATTTCCAGAAAGGGTAGAAATTGAGATAATTTCTCCCCCCTTTCTTTGAACGCCATTTTCTCGGTCCAACCTTTCCTCTCGGTAGACCTCTAATTCATATTCCTTTACCCATGATTCAAAAATCAATTCAGCAACATGGGGTTCAAAGATCCACATCGTCCTGCGGTCACCATCAATCGCAGGTGCACCCTGCCCTCGATTACCATACTCGTCCATTTTTTGCCATTTCCACGAATCAACGCTCTGATAGTGCCTCCATACTCGATGGTAGAAATCACGTGCGATCCCCCCAATTGCCTCTTTCTTTCCACTATCCGTCCAACCTAAACCACTACTTGATAAACCGCCTAAATGCTGATCAGGAGAAACCACCACCACTGACTTCCCCATTTTCTTAACCTGTACCGCAGCACTAATTGCGGCCGAGGTGCCCCCATAAATTACGACATCATGAGTGAATGACTTTTCTGCAAAAGCAAAAAAAGAATTCACTAAAAGGAATGGGAATAATAATACTGTGCGAACCATAAGGAAGGGACTTATACTCCTATTTGATTAGAATGAATCGAAAATGTTCAATCACAATGAAAATTTGTGAATAAAATCTATAATTCAGTTATTTCTTGTGAACAAGCTACAAAAAAGTAATACGTACACATATATAGATTAAAAAATTTACTTAACTTTTTACATTCGATGCCTTTACAAGCGATGATACCAAACTTTTGAAATGAAAATAATATTTTATGTTTTTCTATTATGTTTAAACATTATCTCACTACTAGGAAAACCGACCGAATTCATCGAATGGAGATCGGAGTTTTTGAAGGCAGTTCGCGAAGAATCTCTTTCGCCAAATTTAATGGTTCGAAATTTGGCGATTTTCTCAATCTCAGTTCATGACGCGGTAAATAGTCTTGAAAAAAAATATCATCCTTACCTAAAATTCCACAATCATGATCTCAACGCATGGGATTTAAATTCGGTGATTGCAGGATGTGGTAGTTATATTGGAAAGAACCTTCATCCTGCAAGGGCTGCAAATTTTGAAAAACTTGCATATTTCACTCGGAGAGAAAATTCTGAACTAATGCATAATTCCTTTTTGTTTGGACAACAAGTAGCTAGGTTTATGTTACAATACAGAAAAAATGATGGAGCAAGTACTACAGTAACCTACATTCCAAGGACTAGTCCAGGATTGTGGAGAAGAACTCCGAACTTTTTTCGTCCACCTGAACAACCTCATTGGAGAAAAGTAAAAACATTTGTCGTTAAGTCATTAGATGAATTCATGCCACCACCACCTCCCAATCCCACAGATAAACTATTTTTAGATTCCTTGAGAGAAGTAAAAATCTTAGGGAGTAAAGACAGTCAAATTCGATCGACTGAGCAAACTTTTATCGCCCAATTTTGGAAGGACTTCAGTTATACTCAAACTCCACCGGGTCATTGGAATGATATTGCGACAGAAGTATGCAAGGCAGAGAAGTATAGCTTACTCGATGAAGCTAGAATCTTTGCAATGCTGAACATTGCGCTCGCGGATAGCGGTATCATCGCATGGGAATGTAAGTACCGTTACCACATGTGGAGACCAATACATGCAATCCGTCTTGCTGATCAATTCCCTCAGTCTAAAAAGTATGTAAACAAACAGTGGGAGTCACTACTAGAAAGCCCAGCACATCCAGAATATGTATCCGCACATAGTTTTTTTTCAGGAACCGCTGCTGTCATACTCTCCAAGATTTATGGCAGTGACAAATATAAATTTAGAGTTCAAAGCGATCAATTTCCTAATCAGAAAAGGAAATTCAATAGTTTTTCCTCCTGTGCTGAAGAAATAGCATTGAGCAGACTATATGGTGGAATTCACTACAGATTTTCGAACGATAGGGGAATTGAAAATGGAAAAAAGTTAGGTTTATATTTTTATAATCACACTTTACAACCCTTGACACAATCTGAAAAATAACATCTAAAATTTACATTATGCGCCTTTTATTATATATTTTTATTTCCTTTTTACTGATTTTTAAATTGTTTTCCAACAGCCAGCGAATTGTTGGTGATATGAACGGAGATGGAATTGTAAACCTAGTTGATACCATTAAAATGGTGAACCATATCCATGGCACTGGTTTTACAACCGAACTTGAGACTTTGAAATGGCAGGCAGATATTAATGGAGATGGTCTCGTTAATTCTTTTGATGTGGAAAGTTCCTTAGAGTTTGTCTTCAAGCGCGAATCAATCAAGTCACTCCCTTTTGCTGGAATTATTAATACATTTCCTTACGCAGGTGAAGGTGACATTTCACTCACAAGAGAATTTGTAGTTCATTTTAATATGCCCCTCGCCCAGGGTACTGTTCTAACTAATGACGCGTTCTTTGCCTACTCCGGTGATAGCTTGCAAGTTACATCCGCCAGGCTTTCTTCGGACCGTATGAAAGCCACACTTTTCTTGAACGGTTTTCGCTGGCCGTCCAACTCGACAGTAACCGTTACCCTTAACGGAGGCGGATTAACTGATTTTATAGGGAGAGGCATTGATGTCGATGGAGACGGCGTGGAGGGTGGAATTAAAACTTGGACTTTTTCAACTCTGGGAGTTGAAGCAAGTGACCCCTCCACTATTGTAGAAGGTCAAGTTTTTGACTCCGATAATTCGAATGGTGAAAAACCTTTGCAAGGAGTTCTTATTACTGTCGTAGGAAATGAGGAGGCAATGAGCGTATTAACCGATTCAAATGGAAGTTTCCAATTAACCTCAGCACCAATAGGAAGATTTTTTGTAATGGTGGACGGACGTTTAGTGGGAGCCCAAAATGGAGAGACGCTCAGTCAAGGTTCATGGAAAGATAGAGATTATTACACCTTTGTGGGCAAGGCGTGGGAAGCCGTGCCAGGGAAAACAGTAAAAGCCACCAAGTACGGAAAGTTTGCAGAAAACGGCACCTATATACCAGATCCCAGAGATGGAAAAATATTCTTACCGTTAGTAAAAAAAGGTGCCCTCAAGCCGGTCGATGCCACAAAACAAACAAATATTTCCTTTGCATCGGGATATCTGGATGGAAATGATTCGAACCTTATGTCCATGCTGGCCGCTACTTCTATCACCATTCCTCCTGGCTCCTTGCAATCAGACGATGGTACAACTGGTGGAAGTGTGGGCATGGCTCCCGTTGCTCCTGATCGTTTGCCCGAACCTTTGCCCGAAAGTTTAAAAATGCCTTTAGTCATTACCATTCAAACAGATGG
>JABGUO010000253.1 GCA_018646565.1 Opitutia bacterium
CCATTTTTTTGGGTAACTGCTTCGCGTTGCTCAATCGTGGGAAAGGTCGCAATCGGTTTTTCAAAATCGGCAAATATTTTGACTACATCACGATCTTTTGAACTAAATCGATCATCGATCACCAAATCTTCGCTCTTCTCTGCTTCAATGAAAGCGTTTTCTGTGTTTTGAGTATCAGATTCGGGTTCCTGATCACTACATCCCCCCAAGTAAAAAGTGATCCAAACGAACGAAAGAATAATTGATCTCATAATGTTTATGGTGAAGAATAGTTGGACTCGTGCAATACGAAAAAACTGACTGTAATGAAAAACCTATTCTTAATTCGACATGCAAAGTCTTCTTGGGACAACAGCCAAATTCAAGATCACGAACGAACATTAAATGCAAGAGGGCTACAAGATGCCCCCAATATGGGCAAAACACTAAAAGCCCTTTACGCTTCTCCAGAAAAAATCATTTCTTCAACTGCATGCCGAGCAAAAGAAACAATCGCTTTAATTAAAGCTCAATGGTGTCCTTTACAAAGAGTAGAATATGACAAACTACTATACGAAGGATCTGCATCTACAATTTTGGATAAAATTCAAACATTTCCCTCAGAAATAAGTTCCGTTGCTTTAGTATTTCACAACCCAACCATTACTCAACTAGCGAGCTTATTGGGATCGAGTTCAATCCCAAGTATGCCAACATGTGGAGTGGTAATTTTAAGCAGTAAAAACGAGAAGTGGAATTTTCTCGAAGTGGGAAGTTGTACAATCGAAAATTTTGAATTTCCCCAAAAGAGTTGAATTCTACCTTAAATTTTCTTCTGAAAGAATTCTTTCTGCAACACAGCTCAAGGGATCATCGAATTGCTCAAGTCCCTTGTTCATAAAATCAGAACCGGAATTCCCAGGTTCTGGCATTTCCATTAGTAAGTCTACCCATTTACCAATTTCTTCTTTGGTAACCTCCTCTGCTTGAGAGGGGAATGTAATAACCTCACTCTGCTTACTGTAGTTAGAACTCAAAGGAGTTGAATTAGAACTCATCATTAAGTTTTCCTCCGTTTTTAGATAGTCTTGAATAAATATCACAACAAAATTGTTAAAATTGCCAGTTAGGCAAAATTGGTGGTTGTGATTCTAATCGACCTCCTGTGGATTGAACCAATTTTTAATGAGGCTACATCCGTGTAGCTAACTCTATAGTCGACCGTTTTATCAAAATCTTTAACGAAAAGATTTTAATTCGAACTCATTCCAATTTCGTCGGTTCATCATGAGATACTTAATGTACCAAAATATTGCATTCTAAAGATAGCTTTCTTCCGAAAGAATTCTTTCTGCAACACAGGTCAATGGATCATCAAGATCGTTACATCCTTCATGAGCGAAAACTGAGGACGAAACTTCAGGTTCAGGCATCTCCATTAATTGATCTACCCATTTACCAATTTCTTCTTTGGTAACTTCCTCCTCTGCTTCGGAAGGAAATGAGATCACATCCCGTTGGGCAATAAAATTAGATGCAGTTTGGCTTGATTCGTCACTCATAGTTAATAATTCCTTTTTATCTAGATAGTCTTGAATAAATATCACAACAGTTGAATTTAATGTCGTAAGACATTGCTTGTGGTTGTGATTCTAATCGACCTCCTGTGGATTGAATCAGTAATAAATGAGGCTGCATCCTTGCGGCTAACTTCTATAGTCGGTCGTTAAACACCCAACTTTAGTAAAAAATCATTTTTTATTTTTCTGAATGAACTTTTCATTTACCTAAGAAAACGCGACACTATCAATATGACAAAAAAATTATCCAAAGCATATTCGAATAAAGAGTTTTTAAATAGCCATGAAGCACGGCCAATCCGAGTACAATGTGAATTAATTGAACCTGAAGTTCGGCTGCGTGAGCAGGGAGTTGAGAACTCAATCGTTTTTTTTGGATCCGCTCGCTCAAAACCTCAGGAGGAAGCCCAGGGTGAACTTTCATTATTCAAAAAAAGCCTTTCTTCAAAAACAACAATTTCAGATCAGGATCAAGCGGAGCTAGCTCAAAAGGAAAGTATCGTTCTATTGTCCAAATACTACGATGAAGCCGTAAAACTTTCGTTCCGCCTAACAGAGTGGTCCGATACTAAAGAAGTGCCTGGAAATAAATATTATGTTTGTTCAGGCGGTGGCCCAGGCATGATGGAAGCGGCAAATAAAGGTGCGACTGAGGCCAAAGGTAAATCAATCGCATTGGGGATAAGTCTTCCTTTCGAACAAGGAGTGAATCAATATGCGACTCCAGAATTATCCTTCGAGTTTCATTATTTCTTTGTGCGTAAATTCTATTTTCTTTATCACGCAAAAGCGGTGGTAGTCTTCCCAGGTGGATTTGGAACAATGGATGAACTTTTTGAAACATTAACATTAATCCAAACTAAAAAACTGGGTAAACAAATGCCTATTATTTTATACGGGCGCGAATTTTGGGAAGGACTAATTAATTTTGAACAATTTATTAAATGGGGTGTTATCTCGCCCAAAGATATTGAATTATTTAAAATTGTAGATGATGTGGATGAGGCATTCGCACTGATTACCAAAAACCTAAAAGAAATGAGTTCGATCTAGGTTACCCACCCAATTGATAAACCAAGATCTTCCTTCGTCCCCCTACAATAACTGTAAACAGGTTTCAAAATCTAGGGGTAACTCGGCTCTAAAAGTAAGTTGTTCAGCACTGACAGGATGAGTCAGTTTCAAACAATGTGCATGAAGCATCACTCGATTAAAATCAGTGTGATTCTTGGCTCCATAGGTTAAGTCACCTGCCAACGGATGACCAAGAAATGAAAGATGGACACGGATTTGATGCGTTCTACCAGTATGAATTTTAACACGCAAAAAACTAAAAGATCCTTGGTATGTTCGAATGGTTTCCCATTCAGTCAATGCCGACTTTCCGTGCTCAACCACTGCCATCCTAGTCCGGTTTTTGGGGTGCCTGCCAATTGGTTTATCCACCCTTCCCTTCTCCGCTGAAAGTTCCCCAAAAACTAAAGCAAAATATTCTTTATCCGTCTTTCTTTGTGAAAATTGATCAACCAACGAATAGTAAGCCCGTTCTGATTTTGCAATTACCATAACGCCACTTGTTTCCTTATCTAACCGGTGAACTATACCGGGTCTTTCAGGTGCTCCTACTGGGCATAAACCATTTGGATAGTAATGGAGCAAAGCATGAACAAGGGTATCATCTTTCGTTCCATCACCCGGGTGAACCACCATTCCACTTACTTTATTAATTACTACTATTTCTTCGTCTTCATATAAAATAGTAAGGGGGATATCTCTTGCAACTAACGGAACAATGTCATCTCGAGACAAATCTATTACCAATGCCTCTCCAGCATAGATCTTTGTTTTCGCTACAACCAATGCCCCTTCTTGTCGTCTAACTTTTTTCCCTTCAATTGCCTTTTGAATTAACGAACGACTTTTATCTGGAAATACCTGAGCAAGAATTTTATCAACTCTTCCCGATAATCCTTCCGGGCAAATAAAAAGTTCCTCAGCCATCAACTCTGTTCATTTTGGATATTTCCTCTTTAATTTGACTGAGAAAACTTTTTTTACTCGCCTCGGACAAATCGGCAACCTCGAAGCCATTGGATACTAAGTGGGCAATTTCCTGGTAAGAAAAAGATAAGTGATTCACTAAAGAATTATATTCGTCATTCAATGAATTATTAAAAGATAAAGGGTCATCCGTGCTGACGGTACAACGAATTCCTCTTTTCATAAAATCTTTAATGGGATGGTTTTCCATTCGATCCACTACTCTTAATTTAACATTGCTGATGGGACACATATCAAGAGTAACCTGTTCATCGACCAAGAGTTGCATTACTTCCTCATCTTCAAATGCACGGGTACCATGTTGAATTCGCTTCACCTTTAATTCTTTAACGGCTTGTAACACATTGGATGCAGGACCAAATTCACCCGCATGGGCCTTTACTGTTTTCCCGTGCTCCTTTGCACGTTTCCAAAAGGGAGGAATCCAAGTCTCGAATGGCAACGACTCAAGACCATGTAAATCAATACCGGACAAATTCTCCCAACCAATCGCCTGGTCCAGTATGGGACCCAAATAAGGGGTATATGCATTACGACTAATGCCAAGAAAAACACGAACTTCAAGTCCCTTTGGAACAGCATCCAGTATCGCATTTAAAATTTCTTCGCCAGGCAGATCCAGAAATTCAATCATTCCAGCGTGAAAACTGGTTTCTACATACTTAACATTTTGCTGTATGTGTTTTGAAAAAATTACTTTTGCTGCTTCATGATAACTTTCTGCTGAATCAAACCAACCCATCGCATGTTCGATAAGAATAGATTCAAACTGCTCGAAACTATTATACTTGAAGCTTGGTTCATGAAAAAAGGGAACCGGATTAAATTGTACAGGATCTTTTTCAATTAAAAGTTCCCACGGCAGAGCACCTTCAATATGCAAATGGGTCTCTGTTTTAGGCAAAGAGGCAAGGAATTGATTCAATGCCGGCGGGCTCATTACAGTCAGATTATGCTATGAATTTTGCAAGAGATAATCAGGATTTAATTTATGTAAATCCTCAGGAACAAATTCACCCTCTTTTCGAATCATCTCACCATCGAACCAGATTTCACCACCACCATATTCCGGCCGTTGAATGTTTACCATATCCCAATGAACTTGGGATTTATTTCCATTATTAGCTTCTTCATAGGCCTGTCCAGGTGTGAAATGAAATGAGCCTGCAATTTTTTCATCGAACAAAATATCAAGCATGGGTTCACGAATCATGGGATTAAAAGCAATCGCAAATTCGCCAATAAATCTAGCTCCTTCATCAGAATCTAGAATTTCGATTAATTTTTCAGAATTAGCGGATGAACTTGATTCCACAATTTTTCCTTTTTCAAAATGAAGAACGACATTTGAAAAGGAAGTACCCTGATAAATCGTATCTGCATTAAAAGTAATTGTACCCTCTACACTATCGCGAACAGGACAGGAAAAGACTTCTCCGTCAGGAATATTGTGCGTTCCTCCACATGCAACGGCATCGATCCCTTTAATTGAAAATTTCAAATCTGTACCCGGACCAACAATCTTAACTTGATCCGCATTTCGCATACGATTCTCGAGAGCAACCATACCATCACTCATCCGTCCATAATCCATACAACAGGCATCAAAATAAAAATTCTCGAATGCCTCACTACTCATTTTAGCTTGTTGTGCCATCGAGGGAGAAGGCCAACGCAAAACGCACCATTTTGTTTTCTGCACGCGCCAATCAAGAACAGGTTTCAGTATTTTCATTGCCCGCTTTAAATCTTCCTGTGGGAGATCAGAATTTTCAAAGACATTTAAAGATCCACGAATCGCAATGTAAGCATCCATACTCTTCATTCTCTCCATCTCCCAATTGAGAGAAGTTTCAAACTGAATATCCTCTCCTGCCAATATACACTCGCGATCAATCCGTCCATTTTGAACCTGCACAAAAGGAATCGCCTTACATTCCCGGGTCGCACGAATTAATGCCAAGGTCATATCCTGAGGGATATCAATTGCATGAATCAATACCTTTTCTCCAGGATTTAACTTGGTGGAGTGATAAACTAGAGTGTCCGCTAATTTTTCGTATCTATGATCCATAATTTAAATAAAGAAATAGCTAGGTGGAATTTTTACAAACCTCGTCGAATGGTAGAACCAGGGAAATTAATTCTTACTCGGTAAACTTTCTTCACCCGATTAATAATTTCATAGGTCTTAGGATCAATTCGGGAAGGAACTTCCATTCTTCGAATATCCACAACAGCGGTGAAACCTCTTTCCGTGAAGATATCAATCAACATCGCTACTGCGAGTGGATCATCAAAAACAGAAGCTTCAGAATTAATGTAAGCTAGACCAGAAATGGAATGTTTCTCGACGATAGGAATAAATTTGCTTTTGATCAAGCCAACGACCTGTTCAAAAAGCTCCGGGTGAAATTTCTGATAAGAATCAAGCCTCTGCACTAAAAGTTGTCTGGCATGTAACGAAAGTTTTTGAGCCAGAGGAATCGAGGAAATTTGGTCATGAGTTAATTCATCCAGTTCCAGTGAACTTTGATATTTAAGTTCCTGAATAATCCGTTGTTGAACTTCAATAACCGAGCCATGTGCATTGATAAAATGGTAATGAAACACATCACGTAGAGTGGTAAGAGAATCATAGGTTGACTCCTTAAAAGTTTTGTACCGACTATGAGCTGCCGCTTCATCCAAATCGGTCTTCCGGACCTCTCTTCTTTTCCCAACACCGGAAGCATCCACTTCTGCGTTATGATCCAATGATCTTTGACCACGAATAAATTGTCTTCTGACACTCTCCTCTTCATCAATGAAAAGCATGATGATATGAAAACGAGGTTTTGGAAATTGTGCTTCTTGAAAAGTACCAAGATATTTATGTCTTAATTCAGTCAGTCGACGATGAAAAAGTTTCAAACATTCAACCTGGGTCTTTGTTCTTGGGTATCCATCCACA
>JABGUO010000254.1 GCA_018646565.1 Opitutia bacterium
AATCGTAGATTCAGTAAGTTCGGGCAACCAATCTTTTGACCAACCCATCCCCGAAAGGATTTCGTCCGACCATTTTCTCTCTCCTACATTAAGCATGGATGTGCCTGATGCGTCTGATACTTCGGAGAAAAATTCTCCAGTTAATCGATAGCGAATATAATCCTTGGGTAAAAGTACTTTGGAAATCTTGGAAAACACTTCTGGTTCATTCTTTTCAACCCAGCGTAATTTGGGAGCGGTGAAACCAGCAAGGATTGGGTTACCTGTAAGACGCAAAACTTCAGCTTCACCTAAAAGCTCGGTCATCTCTTCACACTCCTTAAAAGAACGCTGATCATTCCACATGATACATGGACGAAGGACTTGTCCATGAGCATCAATGATGACTAAGCCGTGCATTTGTCCAGTTAATCCTATCCCGGCAATGGATTCGGGTTCCACATCCTTTAATAATTCTTTTAATGCCTTACAGGTGGCCTCCCACCAAACCTCCGGGTCTGTTTCCGCTTGCAAGGGAGCAGGTGTTTGAAACGGATATTCCGGGTTACTGCTTGCAAGGACTTTACCGCATGAATCAACCAATAAGGCCTTGATCGAGGATGTACCAACATCGATTCCAATAAATTTCATAAATTGTTTATCAAACCAACCCATTGAGTGTTGGCAACTGGAATGACCAGCCAAGCCAAATACCTTCATTTCACACAAGTTAGTTTTTAGGGTCTCCAAAACCAAGAACAGCAAACTCCATTCTTGCACTTTGCTAATTCTCCAGGATAGCTATTTTGCAATGAGAAAGGAAGATTCAATCGAACCCACAAAACAACCCATCCTACGAATTCGATATTGTCCGGGTTGCGGATGGATGCTCCGAGCAACTTGGCTCGCTCAAGAAGTGCTGATTACCTTTGCTCAAGAAATCGGTTCCGTTTCCCTGGAACCAGTGAAAGAAAAAGCAGGAGTCTTTCAGGTATGGTTGAATGATAAGGCCGTTTGGTGCCGAAAGTTAGATTCTGGATTTCCACAACCTAAAGAGTTAAAGCAAAGAATCCGTGATCTTATTTGTCCAGATCGAGACCTCGGACATTCGGATAAATAAAATTAGGATTTTTGGGCGGCCTGTTTACGGGCCACCGCTTTCTTAAGGAACTCATCCCCGATGACACCCAGAAGAATCACCAACCCTAGAATGCCAAATTCGAGGTGTGTCGATATACCGACCATATTTATGGAATTATAAATCAATCGAATAACTGCAGCCGCAATGACCACACCCAAAACCGAACCCTCCCCCCCCCGCAAACTACATCCACCCAGCACCGCAGCGGCAATTGCATAGAGCTCGTAAAATTCGCCCGTTTGAGCAGGCTGGACAGAATCCAATTCGAAGGCGAAAAGAATCCCCGCTATTCCGGCAAACAAGGAGCATAGGACATAGGCGAGTATTTTCATCCTGTCCGTATTAATGCCGCTATACCGAGTACCTTCTTCGTTATTACCCAAAGCAAAAAGGTAGCGCCCCCAAATGGTACGACGCAAAAACACCGCAGCGGCAATGGAAAGAACCAATATAAAAAGAGCAGGTGTTGGAAGGTTAAACGATCCCAAAGCAATCTTTCCACTAAACAGAAAATCAAGGCCCTGAATTTGTTCTAAGTTTTTATACCCGGCATCATCTTCGTATGGCATTGGTCCAATCGACTGGTTGTCGGTAAGCCAGCGACCCATACTTCGGTAGACCAATAATCCACATAGGGTTACAACAAACGGCTGGACTTTTGCCTTGGTTATTAAAAGTCCGTGAAGCAAACCAATTCCCAAGGATAGTACCAAGGTGATTCCTATAGCACTCCAAGGGTCCATCCCTTCCAGTTTAAGACAGATTGACAAGACCACCGAGACCAAGCCAACAACTGAACCGATAGAAAGATCAATGCCGCCAGTTATAATAACAAAGGCAACTCCCAGGCTCATCACTGCGTACAAACTCGACCATTTGATCAAGTTTTGCATGTTGTATGCGTTGAGGAATTTAGGATTGATTACTGCCGTGATTACAAAGATTGCAACCAAGAGAATAAAGATACCAAGTACATTTTTTTTCATATAAACTTATTAAATTAGACCGCCACCAAATTACCGGTTGCCAAGTTCATGATTGCTTCCTCGCTCAATTGATCCCGACTAAGTTCCCCAGATATTTGACCCTCGTGCATGACATAAGCCCGATCAGCCATACCCAAAACCTCTTCCATCTCGCTGGACACAAAGAGGATGGCCATGCCCTCTCCTGCGAATTTCTCCATCAGTTTGTAAATTTCTCTTTTCGCTCCGACATCTATCCCGCGTGTCGGTTCATCCAACAGCAACAATTTAGGAGACATCGCTAACCATTTACCCAAAACAATTTTTTGCTGATTTCCTCCGGAAAGAAACCTCGCCATCTGTTCGAAATTGGGTGTTTTGATCTTCATCGATTTTACCGCATTTTGGGTGACCGCCCGTTCTGCATTTTCATTCAACCATCCACGCGAGGCATCCCTTTGTAAACTGGGTAAGCTACTATTTTCCCGCACCGACATGGGAAGGACCAAACCGTGTTGTTTTCGATCTTCTGGAGCCAGAGCAATACCTTCAGAAATTGCAGCTCTTGGATTTCGAATTTCTTTCACTTCTCCACTAATTTCCAAGGAACCACCCAGGGCTGGAGTTACCCCAAAAATAGTTTGTAAAAGTTCTGTTCTACCTGAACCTACCAAACCAGCGACTCCTACAATTTCGCCTTCAGAAACTTCTATAGACAAAGGATGCTGGGGGTAAGATGGACAACGTAAATCTTTAAGAGATAAAACAGGCTTACCGGGATGATGGACTTGCCGGTCGTAAAATTCACTTAATTCACGACCAACCATAAGCTTGACCATATTATCGTGATCAATCTCTTCCTGCATTAATTCTCCGGCATTTTCTCCATCACGAAAAACCGTTACCCGATCGGCCAATTCCTTGACCTCTCCAAGACGGTGGGAAATGTAAATCACACTTATTCCCTTAGACCGCAAATTCTTAACCACCTCAAAGAGAGTTTCCGTTTCTTTTTGTGAAAGACTACTCGTCGGCTCGTCCATTATCAGCACACGGGCGTTACAAGATAAAGCTTTGGCAATTTCAACCAATTGTTGTTTACCAATCGGTATCGATCCGGCAAGCGTATCAACAGGGAGATCAAGCCCAACCTGAGAAAGAAACTTTTCAGTCTGCCTGCGTATTTCCGATTCATCAATAAGGCCAGCCCTCGTCGGTTCGCGCCCAAGAAAAACATTGGCTGCCAAGTCGAGGTTCCCACACAAATTGAGTTCCTGATGAATTAAAGCGATTCCCTTGTCCATCGCGTCGTTTACGTTACGGAAGGAAACCTTTTTGCCACATACAC
>JABGUO010000255.1 GCA_018646565.1 Opitutia bacterium
AGCGCATATTTTTCTTCAGTGGAGTCAGTGAAATCTCCGGTGAAACAAATAGATGCCTCACATAGTGAATTTGTCTTTTCGCTCACCGTCTCCATGGCCACTTTTAAATTGGGCAAGTAATTTAAGGAATCAAAAATTCTAAAAATATCCATTCCCGCTTCGGAGGAATGAATGATAAATTCACGCACTACATTATCTGGGTAATTCGCATAACCAACAGCATTCGAGCCACGAAGTAGCATCTGAAAGAGAACATTGGGAATTTTTTCACGTAGATGCCTGAGACGTTCATACGGAGATTCCCCAAGAAACCGCATACAGGTATCGAAAGTAGCTCCCCCCCACATCTCCAAGCTAAAGAGTCCGGACGCCCGGCGAGCAATAAAGTCAGATACTGCGGTCATATCATAGGTTCTCATTCTCGCCGCAAAAAGAGATTGATGTGCATCCCTTAATGTGGTGTCGGTCACCAAAAGAGACTTTTGATCCCTCATCCATTTTGAAAATTTCTGAGGACCTTTTTCAAGTAGTAAGTCACGAGTTCCCCGGGGAGGAGAAACCTTGGCATCATATTCAGGTTCAATCAATGGAAGCGATGCCTCAATACGTTCCCTCCCCTTCACTTGTGGGTTCCCGTTCACAATAATTTCCCCAAGATAACTAAGTAATTTGGAAGCCCGGTCCCTGCGTGCTTTAAAGCGAAAGAGATCGGGAGTAACATCAATCATCCGAGTGGTCGCATTTCCCTCCACGAAATCCTTGTGATTGATTACATTTTCCAGAAATGGAATATTGGTTTTTACTCCACGAATACGCATTTCCCTGAGGGCCCGATGCATTCGGTCCAGTGCTTGAGATAAGTTGGGTCCCGAGGTCGTAAGTTTAACTAAGAGAGAATCGTAAAAGGGAGTAATTATGGCACCTGTATCCCCCATTGCTCCATCCAAGCGCACACCAAAACCAGCGGCTGAACGGTAACTCAAAATCTTACCATAATCGGGAGCAAAGTCTTTCTCTGGATCCTCAGTGGTTACTCGACACTGAATGGCACAGCCGTTACGTGGAATATTTTCCTGGGAAGGAATTCCTATATCTTTCCCATGTAAAGACTTGTTCATTGCCACAAGGATTTGGGAACGGACAATATCAATTCCTGTAATTTGTTCAGTTACAGTATGTTCAACCTGAATCCGTGGATTCATCTCGATGAAGAACCATTCGTTGGTGTCTTGGTCCAAGAGGAACTCTACCGTTCCTGCATTGTCATAGCCGATTTTTCGGGCAAGTTCAACTCCCGCGTCACAAAGATTATCCACGACCTCCTTGGGCAAACCAATAGACGGAGCAACCTCGACCACCTTTTGATATCTTCTTTGCACGGAACAATCTCGCTCATGCAAATGAACAATATTTCCCTTTCGATCTCCTAATATTTGAACTTCTAAATGCTTCGCACGTCCGACATATCTCTCGAGAAAAACAGATGAATTCCCAAAAGCACGTTCCGCCTCACCCTGAGCTTCTTCGAGCATTGCTTTTAAATCCTCTTCTTTATTTACCACGCGCATTCCACGACCACCGCCCCCAAATGCGGCCTTGATAATTAGTGGAAAGCCAATTTTACGACCCCACTTGAGCGCATCTGCTGGTTTTGAAACCGCACTCGGAGTCGCGGGTAGAGTAGGAACCCCCGCCACATCGGCAGCCTTCTTGGCCGCCACTTTATCACCCATACTTTCAAGTAATTCCGGACGCGGTCCAATAAAGGTAATTCCCGCATCCTCACATGCACGAGCAAAATGAGCATTTTCGGATAAGAAACCGTATCCAGGGTGAATCATATCGACACCTTTATCCTTCGCGAGGGTAATGATCGAATCGATGTCAAGGTAAGCGGCAACCGGACCTTTACCTTTTCCCACTAGATAAGCTTCGTCTGCCTTAAAGCGATGAACTCCAAAACGATCTTCTTCCGCATAAATGGCAACAGTGCGCAGGTTTAATTCGGTTGCTGAACGAAAAATACGCACTGCAATTTCGCTCCGATTGGCGACTAGGAGTTTCTTCATAAAATAAAGGATGGGGTTAGTAATCCAAACCTTATCCAATGCATAAAACTAAAGGTTTTTTCAATATTAAAAAGCTTTGAGTAAGGAAGTATTATCAAAAAACCATAAAATAGGATCAAACCAAGAATCAATTACTTCGGATGCACCACCAAGATAAACAATTCCACCTATCGCTAAATAAGGGCCAAACGGAACCTCGGCTCCCCATTGCAAATTCTTGTCTGAATTTTCATTTTCTGTACTTTTATTAAAACTTTTTTGAAAAATCATTAATGGAAGTAATAAAAGAGTTCCTAAAAATGCACCGCCAAAAATCGCAAATATTGCACCTTTCCAACCACAAAACGCACCAATACAACCCAACAATTTAACATCTCCCTCGCCCAGTGCTTCTCTCCCAAATCCAATATGGGCAAGGGTACCAATCCAGTAAAGTAAAGAGGAACCAATCAAAAGACCTAGTAGCGAATTGAAACCACTCGCAAAATGGGAAAGCCAGGTTTGATCGAATCCCATTTCATTAAGTTCTGGGAATGTGAAACAAAATAAAACGCCAAAAACCGCACCCCCCACGCTAAACCGATCGGGTATAAGCATGGTTTCATAATCAATCACAATTACCACGATCATAATCCAAGAAAAAAGGAGCCGGGCAAGTAGAGAAACCAGATCTAAATCGAGCGAGTACAGGTAGGCAAAATAGGCAAAGACAAGTCCCACTGAAACTTCGATTAACCAATAACGTAAAGGGATCGAAAAAGCACAACAACCAGCCTGCCCTTTTTGGTAAAGCCATGTAATTATCGGTATATTTCTAAACCACGGTATACTTGTCCCGCAGCCCGGGCAATGGGAAGAGGGTAAGATAATTGACTTCCCAATCGGTATTCGATGGGCGCACACATTAAGAAAGCTACCAAAAACAGTACCCAGTACAAAACCGAAGTAAGGTAAAACCAAGGGAGTTAGAAAAATTTCAGGCACCAGATTTAATGAGTAATTGCGGCATGAGCCCCTGAATACATCGCAGCTACAGAAATCTCCTTACCGGTCCAAATTTCCAACGACCGAACCGCCTGATGAACCAGCATGGACAAGCCATTCTCGTGTGCCATCCCCCGTGCTTTTGCATCTCTAAGCAAGGGGGTTTCGGCAGGATTATATATCATATCATATACCCGGGTGGATTCTGAAAAATGGGCAAGGGACAGGGGAGAAGGGTCACTCTCATTTAATCCAAGTGAGGTTGCATTAATGATGACGATTTTTTCATGATTATAAATTTCGGGGGCTATTTGACTGATTTCAAAGGGAACCACATTTTTCACATCAAATGACTGACTCAAATTCTCTACCAGTTCACCAAGTCGTTTGGAAGAACGGTTTCCAATCCATATTGTAGGACAGCCTCGAGATAACGCCTGAGCGGCGGCCGCACGTGCTGCCCCACCGGCACCAAGAATTAGAACAGGAGTTGATTCTAAAGAAACTGCCAATTCTCCGGCCAACGCACTCTCGATACCATATCCATCGGAATTAAAGCCCTGCCATTCCTGCCCATTGAGCATCAAGGTGTTGACGGCGCCGATACTCCGAGCCTCCTCATTGATTGTATCAAGCAATGAAAAGACCTCCACCTTATGGGGAATGGTAAGGTTTAATCCCCGATACCCGCACTCACTTAGACGTTCTAACGCGGGACCTAGATTCTTGGATTCAACTTCTACTTTATGATAGACCCAATTTGAAAAGGAAGGAAAGCGAGTACACAGTTCGGCGAGAGCCGCTTTATGCAGTTGAGGACTGATCGAATGCGCAATTGGCGAGCCTAAAACTGCCAAACCCACTTGTCCGCGAGGGAGAGGAACGAGATCCTCAATCAATAAAGGTGCTTCAGGCATTGGCCTCTCTTTGATGAACCCGCTCAAATTCATTTACAAAATTTTGAAACAGAATCGAGTTCTCCTCATCTCCCAATTTAGCGTATTGTTGAACGAGATTCCGGCACCCTCTCGTTAATGTTTCTGCAACGGTTACCGGTAACAGATAGGAGCCTGAATTTTCGATGGAAGAATCATCAAGAAAGTCTTCCATTTGTTCGATTTCCAAGAATTTACCGCCCGACCAAGCATCGATATAAAAAGGTTTATTATCTGAAAAACAACCCACCATAAAACGTCCGGGTAAGCCAATGGGTTCAAGTTCTAGCCCAATTCGCCTAGCCACCAAAAGGTACACCATGGAGAGTGTAATGGGTAAGCCCCTTCTTCTTTCCAAGACACAGTGTAAAAAACTGTTTTGAGGATCCGAAAAATCCTTACTTGCCGCACGGAAATTAAATTCATGAAAAAGGACCCGGTTTAAAACCGAGCAAATTTCCTTCGAACT
>JABGUO010000256.1 GCA_018646565.1 Opitutia bacterium
AGCTCCATATTTCTGACGATGTGAAAGAATTTCTTATCGAGAAGGGGTACGATAGTAAACTGGGTGCCCGCCCACTTAGGCGTGCCGTTGAGAAATATCTAGAAGATAGCCTTGCTGAGGAAGTACTCTCGGGCAATCTTAGAAAGAATAAATCTATTCGTGTTCTCTTGACCGAAGATGAAGAACCTTCTTTGTATTTTTCTCAGGAAGAGACGGATAAAAAAGTTTCTGTGTCGCCTTCTTCCAAAGAAGAAGATAAAGAGTCTGATTCTTAATTCATTATTATACAAAACCGATTTGGTTTTGTATTCCATAAACCACAGTTTATTCCTATGCAAAGATCCCTTATTCTTTTAAAACCTGATTGTATACAAAATGCCATTGTTGGACAAGTGATTAGCCGATTTGAAGGTGCTGGCTACTCGATTATTGGCAGTAAGTTAGTACAGTTGGATGATACCTTGTTAAACGAGCATTATGCTCATGTGGCTGATTTGCCATTTTTCCCGGAAATCGCAGAGTTCATGAGTTCATGTCCCGTGATGGCACTTGTGTTAGAAGGAGAAAATGTAATTCAGGGTGTTCGTGATCTTATTGGACCGACTGATTCCACTGCTGCTCCAAAAGGGACCATTCGGGGAGACCTTGGTACTGACAGAATGAAGAACGTAGTACATGCTTCAGACAGCCCCGATTCTGCATTGGCTGAAATTAATCGCTTTTTTGAAGCCGATCAGATTGTCGCTTAGAATTATTTCTTAACCAGGCAGCAAACTGCAAAAGTCGCAATTCCTTCCATTCTTCCGATTGCACCAATTTGCTCGTTGGTAGTTGCTTTAATCCCAATTCTTTCTTTTGGAATATTCATTGTGTTAGAAAGTGATGTTTTTATCGTTTCGATATAAGGTAAGATTTTAGGTTTCTCTGCAACAATAGTGAGATCAATATTTCCAACTTGATATCCCAGTCTGTCGGACTCGGAAAGTGCCTTTGATAGGATAATTTTGGAATCCAAGTCTTTATTTGAAGGGTCATTATCTGGAAAGTAATGACCGATATCCGGAAGTGAGAGTGCTCCCAAAATAGCATCCGCTAGAGAATGAGTAAGGCAGTCTGCATCTGAATGTCCTAGTAATCCGAGGTGAAAAGGAATCTCTACTCCCCCTAAAATTAGTTTTCTTTCAGAAACCAAGCGATGTAAGTCATAGCCATGGCCAATTCGAATGGGTAAAGGATTGGTCATTTTGAGGAAAGTAAAAAGGTAAGATATGGCCAGTCAGCCTGCGATGTAATTTTTGGATTTGGATATTCTGTTTCGAGCAACGTTACTTTTTTTTGAATGAGTTCTAATACAGATACTTCATCGGTAGTAAGCAGATCTTGATCTAAAGCAAAGTTCATTCCCTCTTGAAGCCAGTCCTTTCGGGCGACTTGCGGTGTTTCCATAATCCAAATATTCGATCGGTCCATTGATTTTGTAGTGCATGGTGTTCTCCAGTCTTCAGTATCTTTTTCTTCAATAATCTTTATGGTGTCTCGTAGTGGTCTTGCAATTGCAACCGCTCCCGTTTGAGAGACGATTTCATGGAGTTGATTAATTGTCTTTGTTTGAATCATTGGTCTGGCACAATCATGGACATAGACAAATTCACAAGTTGATGGGCAATTTGCTAGACCATTGAGGACGGAATCTTTTCTTTCTGTTCCTCCTTTTACTACAATTGGATCAAATTTTCTATTTCCTGTTTGATGGGCAATATCGATTTCTATTTTTAATAATTTCAGCTGTTCGTGATCTCGGTAAATTATTACCACATTATCAATTTTATTTGTATTTAGAAATGCCTCATAACTTAAACGAAAAGAATTTGTAGAATGGATCGGGAACAGAAGTTTGTCTTCTCCCTGTGCGTTCATTCTGGACCCGCTTCCCCCCGCGAGAAGGATTGCACAATGTTTCATTCGGCTAATTCTTGTTGAATATCCGCAAGTGCTTGTTGTGGATTTTCTGCAGCGAGAATGGGTCTTCCAATGACAAGAAAGTTTGCACCTGCCTGACTTGCCTGGCTTGGCGTCATAATTCGTTTCTGATCGCCAGTGGCAGAACCCCTTGGACGAATTCCTGGAGTAACAAATGTGGTGGAATGAGGCAGGGTACCCCTCAGTCTGACGAGTTCATGCGGAGAACATACAATTCCATCCACCCCTGAGTTTGTGGACATCTTTGCTAGTTTATCCACTTGATCCGGGATTTTATATTCCACCCCAATCGAACTGAGGTTTTCTTGATTCATTGAAGTTAACACAGTAACCGCAAGTAATTGGGTATCAGGAAGGAACTCAGCAGAGGCTTGGGCACACCTGTTAAGTGCTTCTGGTCCTGCAGTAGAATGGAGAGTCAGCATTTTGATTGGTAATGAGGCAAGGCTTTCAATCGCCTTTGCCATGGTGTTGGGAATGTCATGTAATTTTAAATCCAAAAACATTGATTTTCCACTTGAGGCAATATCATGCAGAAATTCAGGCCC
>JABGUO010000257.1 GCA_018646565.1 Opitutia bacterium
TTAGCAATTACTAAGGGTACAGATATTTTTATTATAATAGCCTGTTGGCCACAAAGTAGAATCGAACATTGGACAACCCTACTTCAGGCAAGGGCGATTGAAAACCAGTCTTATGTCATTGGAGTCAATTCTGTGGGAAGAGAACCAAATATGAAATATGGCGGACGATCACTCATTATTGATCCAACTGGCAAGGTGCTGGCAGATGGGGGAGAAGTCGAGTCGGTAATTGAAGGAGTAATAGATAAAAAAATTATAGACTCATGGCGAAAGGAATTTCCTGCAATCAAAGATATAAGAACAGATTTAAGTTAACCGGTAGCACAAGAACGAATTTCGAGTCAACTAACTAGACCAAAGGGATTTTGGTAAATTAATCTTAGCCAGTATACGGTCAATTTTGAGAAGTTCATCTTTAGAAAAAGCGGTTTGTTTGACCGACTTCACATTCTCTAAGATTTGAGTAGAGGAACTTGCACCAATCAAAGCACTAGTTACCCGATTATCTCGAAGGACCCATGATAATGCCATCTGAGCCAAGGTTTGACCACGCTGTTCCGCATGATCGTTTAACTCCCTAATTACTGTAAGGTTTTGCTCACTTAACTCGTTTTTTCGCAAAGGGGAATTTTGTATAGTTGCCCGAGAACCCGCAGGTAAGCCATTTAAATATTTGTCGGTCAATAGACCCTGAAAAAGAGGACAAAATGCGATTATACCAAGCCCCCGCTCTTCACAGGTATCAATTAAGCCATCCTCAATCCAGCGATTCAACATCGAATAATTAGGCTGATGAATTGCGAGAGGAGTAAAATTACAATTTTTCGATACTGAAACCGCGTCTTGAGTTGATTTCGCGGAATAACTGCTGATGCCAACATAAAGAGCTTTTCCCTGACTCACCGCAGTATCCAAAGCGCCGATCGTTTCATCGAGTGGGGTATCCGGATCAAATCGATGCGAATAAAAGAGGTCAAAATAATCAACCTTCATTCTTTTTAACGACTGATCGAGACTAGCGAGCATATATTTCCTCGAACCCCACTCTCCATAGGGCCCGGGCCACATATCATAACCTGCCTTACTCGTGATCAAAATTTCATCACGAGGTAAGTCCTTGAGAATTTGCCCCACATTTGATTCAGCAGATCCGTAAGGTGGACCATAGTTATTGGCCAGATCAAAGTGGGTGATTCCTTGATCGAATGCCGTATAAATCATTTCCTTTTGATTACTGGTCGGTGAACCACCCCCAAAATTATGCCAACATCCGAGTGTAATCGCAGGCAGTTTGAGCCCCCATCTGCCACATTTTCTGTATGGCATTCGCCCATCATAGCGGGATGGATTTGAACTGCTTTTCAAAATGAACTAGACGGACAAGTGATCAGGAGTCTGCTTCAATCGTTTCGCCTTCCAACTCCTCGTCTTCCGGTTCAACCTCAAGTTGTTCACCAAGATATTCTTTTACACTGAGGTCACCAACGAAGGAAAGCCCATCTCGCCTTTCGACCACATGATATCTTTCAACATATTTTTGAACCACATGTATTTTGGCATCCAAAGGCTGAACAATAAGTAGTTGGAGGTGAAACTCCTTGAATAAATCAAGGAGGTATTGAGAGAATTCATCATCCGTCTTACTGAACATTTCATCCACTGCAACCAATCGAAAAGTTTCGGTCTGTTTTCCACCCACATCAATTCCATATTGGTATGCAATTGCGGTTGCCAAAATAGTGGACGCCAACCGGTTTTTTTCTCCCCCAGATTTACCGGCTGCCCCACTGTAACTTTGCCTTAAAGTATCTTCATCCTTATAAAACTCATCCGCTCGGAATTTAAACCAATTTCTTACGTCGATTACCCGTTCTGTCCAATTGGTATCGAGTTCCAATTCCGCTAAAAAATGCTCCACTCGATGATACCGTTCCCGTCTACGTTCATCTTCGTCATCGGCTTCCAAATCACCTTCCAATGCATGGCGACGAAGTTTTTTGAATTTACGAACTCCATCATCTCCTGCATCTTCAAACTTGAGCTGAATATAAGTCTCTTCTTTCCGGTCAAAGGTCACGCGAGAAAGGTGTTCATTTAATTCATTAATTCTTTTTCGTATTCGATCCCGGTGGGATTCTAATGCTTCACTAAAGCCAGAAACCTCTTCGGGCACCTGAACGCGGAGGAGTTCTTCAAAACGAAGTCGATTTTTGGCTAAGTCCTCCTCTTGTATCTGTCTGCGAATTTCCTCAAAAGAAGCGTATGTTGAATCGTTATAACCCTCCTCCAATTCAAGATTTAATTCGTCGCGAAATGCTTGATTTTTTGCATCTGCAATAAATCGTTGCATTGCGGCAACATTCTTATCCCGAAACTTATCCAATCCAGAATCAAGCTTATGAATCCTTGCATCTAATTTATGGGAAGCAAGGCGGGCAGATTCTTCAATATCATCCGGTTTTTCCGGAGGTTCACCAAACTCGGTTGCAATATCCTTAAATAATTCTTCTCTTCTTTTTTCGGCTAATTCCCGGGTTTCTGAATCAGCACTGTCTTCACCGATAGTCTCCTCAATAAATTCATCCATACTCTTGACGAGCAATGAACGAAGTGAGGTCATACGGGATTCATTTCTTTCCGCTCGTGCTTCAACGCCACCGATTCTTTGCAATACCTCATCTCTAGTATTCTGACTTTCTTCCAACTGAACTGTTGCACTGTCTCGGTCATCTTTTAGCTTTTTCAGGACATCAGAACCACCTACAATTACCCGTTCCTCCTCCTCTAAGTCTGCGATACGAGTAGCCAATCCAAGTTGATCGATATCAGAAAATTCATTAGCACAGGCTTGGATTTGGGCACCAGAACGTAGTTTGACTCGGCTGGATTGCCTTTCTAACTCGGCTTCCCTCATGGCTCGGCCCGAGTTATCAAGTTCCTCACGCCATTTGATCAGAGAATCATCAAGAGTTCTTTGCTTAGGATTCACATCCCAACCAAGTACCCAATTTGTGGCATCATCGAGATATCTTGAGTCATCTTTATCACGGAGCACTCCGTCACTTTTAACTAATCCTTCTAAAGTTAATGCAAATGGATTTTTGACAAATTCCTGATCTCTCATCGATCTACAAATATGAGGAAATCGATCTGCTAACTCAGATCGCAACCAAGTCTGCCTCGACTTCTCCATTTCCGGACGGAGAGAAAGTTTGGCAACCACAGAGTCATCATGCAATTTTGGACTTTTACGATCCGACTGGGGGCAAATAAATGAGAGTCGCTCTCCGAGGTGGTTCACTTCGAGGAAAGCTTCCGCCTCCTCCGCTAATTTTTGTGGAACTACAACAGTCAAAGAAAAGTTCCGAAGTAGTCTTTCGATAGGACCTGTCCATTTAACTTCATCCGGGACAACCTGTATTAATTCCCCCACAAAAGGTAACTCTTTGGCATCCCGGTCCAATGCAGTTGCCAAACCACTTCGTAGACGGGCAATTTCAGAAGGAATATTTGAATTAGCTTCCAGGAGATATCTTCTTTCCTCCTCTAAACTATCTACTTTTGCCTTGGCTTTTTTGAGAAGGTAAGAAATTTCAGGAATCTTTTCATCAATTTCTACCACCTTGGCTTCGAGCCTTGGAATTTGATTATCAAGTTCGCGACGAAGAGTTAAAAAATCCTCTTCTTCTTGTACTTTTGTACCCTTCTCCCAAGAAGACAGGTGCCTTTCAAAAGTCGCCGCTCTTTTCGAAACAACCTCACGCTTATCTCGTAAACGATCCATCTCCGCACCCACTTGTTCTAGACGACGATTTTCATCGCTGTCGGCAAGTGCGCGTTCGAGATGATTCAACTTTTCCCGCAAGCGGTCCACCTCGGTTCGTGCACTTTTTAGTCGTGCCCTTTCTGCTTCCTCTTGGTGCTTGAGTTCAGTCACCCATTCAACACGACGGTCCAGTTCAGCTTGCGCATAATACGGTTCAATTGAATTGCGAAGTTCATCCGCATAAGTGCGTTCTTTATTCGCTTCAAGAAAAGAGGTATGCGTACTTTTGATTTCATCCAGTTGCTCGAGTTGATAGGCCGCAGTTTCGATCCGACGGTGAGTACTTCTCAAATCGTCAAAGCGTTCCTGCAATGCAACGAGTTTTTCTTTAGAACCTCCATCATCCAACATATGCTCACGAATAAATTGGGTAAGATCCTTTACATCCTTGATACAGACTGCCTGATTAAAAATGGACATCGGAGAACGATTACCCAGATCCGTATCCATAAAAAGCATCGATTCAAATTTTTTATGGTACGCCGTAAAGGAATCAAAAACGGTCAAATTCCGTTCTTTAATTAACCGGCGAATATTATCTACATCTCCCAGGTTATTAAAGTCTTCATCCACGGAAAGTTTTCTTTTCTCAACTACATAAACCTTATCCACCTTCCCGCCCGGAAGGCACCAAAGGACTTGAGCAATCGATACATCTGTCTTGTAGGCTTCATTGTAAAAATGGGCCATTAATACGGTATATGATTCACCGGGTTTGCGGAGAGTCTCCTTTCTGCCTTGTCCAGTAGTTGCATCATGAATTTCGGAGTAAGCCCCCAAAACATAATCCCGTTCATTTCTTTCACGACTTCCTGCCTGACTTGAGGCTACATTATAATTTCGCACACGATTCGGTACAAGCAGCGTGAGAAGTGCATCCACAATTGTTGACTTTCCTGAACCATTCCGTCCCGTCACCATCGAAGTTCGTCCATCCGGGCACATGGAGTAGACTTCGTTATGAAATGTACCCCAATTTAAAACCGAAAGTTTGTGTAATCGGTAACCGGCAGTTGATTTATCCGGCGAAAATTCAAGTTCAAGTTGTGATTCAAGCATCTTCATCCTCCATATCTTCTTCTAGGTCAGGTGATCTTCTTTTTATTTGATCACGAATTTCGGCTAACTTTTCAGGGGGCAGCTTTGCTTTTATTATCCGTTCGACGCGATAAAGTCCCCCCTCTTTATCCCGTACTTTTTTTAGAATTCCCCATTCTTCGAATTTTGTAACCAAGGCGGAAATCTGGCGGTGTATTTTTTTCTCATCATGTAACTCCGGGTAATAGGGAGTCATGGTATCCCTCAAATCCATTGCAGATCGATAGAGGTGATCCCCCTCCTCTTGATTCTGCTCGAACCTCATTAGTTCCTCGCGCAAAAGAACCATGAAAATAGTTTGGTGATACGAAAGACGGGTACGGCGAAGTACTCGTGGCAGAGGTGCTTCAGTTCCATCATCCCAACTTTCCACCTCCGATTCTTCAATCTCTTCTCGTTGACGGACAAATGCATAGCCAGCCGAATCATCGCGGGCGACCTCCATTCCGATTTCAAAAAAATGGTTTCGTATCTTGTCCCATTCCGCACCTAAACGACCCCAAAGATCTAAATCTTCCTGATAAATCGGTCCATTAAGGAGACGAACAATGACATGACGGTGAGTGATAGCTGGATTCATAATAAATTTCGTTGAAAAACAAGTTGTTGTACCTCGACAAAGCGAGGTTGCGAAGGCCGGTTTAAGTCGATGCTGATAATTTCGTCCGATAAAATTTCATGCCGATTGTCCTCTCCTGCAATTACTCGGTAACAAACAACATCTACAATTCCCCGTTCTAGGGGAAACTTTTCAACTATATCGGTAAGGCTGATTGTTTCGTTTTCTTCTAGCACCTCATCAACCCGGTCCCTAAATTTTGCTAAATCAAGTGGCTCGCCGACCGAATTAAGAATTTCATTCATCCATTTAATATCGTCTGGCTTTGCTTTCTGTACCTTGGCAAAGGGCTCCACTGCCTTGGGTTCCCAAAATTCAGCCTCCATAAGTGAGAAGAATTGAGCACGTATATCGATTTCGAATTCCCAATCCTCGGGCGGTTCATCCCGTAATTGGAAAGCCTGTTGTCGAATGGAGGTTAAGGTTTCTCTAATTTGTCGACCTGAACCTCCTGCATGGTCTCCCACAACCTGACGAAGTTTTCGACTAATTCGTCCGTAGGCTCCATGGGCAGCACCGGCTTCGCCAAACAATCGTTCGCCTAAATTACTAAACACTTTTGTTGGATCCAATCCACGCTTTCGAGCGATATCAGAAGTCTGTTCGGCTAATCCTCGTAATTTCCGGGCCAATGCCGGATTGGTCATCATCGTGCGAAAGCCAAAATAACTCTTTCCCTGATCGCAATCCCGAAGTTCCTCGTCCGCATCAAGAACTCGCTCCACAATATCTCCTTTGGATGCAACCCCTTGTGCATAGAGCTTAGAAATTTCTTTTGCATGGTCTTTAAAGAATTCTTCAATCGCACGGAAGTCAGAAAGGAAATGCTCTACCAGGTCGGACAAATCATAAACCTGATCACGAATTACATCTTCTCCAAAGATTGGGGCTTCTCCTGTTTCCTGAATTTTACGAATTTCGTCATCAATATCTTCTCTTTTACGTACTAACTCGCGAATCCTTGCCTCAGGATCTGCATTAACTCCCTGAGTAAGATTTTGCATCTCAAGCATAATACGGTTGAACCGAGACTCAGTGGTTGCATAACCACGGTGTTGCATAGCCAGTAAATCCTGTAACCAGCTGAGTACTTTTTCGGAATGCCTAGTTAAACGAAATACATATTCTTCGCGATCTTCATTGTAAGTTTTCGTCAGGTATCGATGTTCCTCGTCACACCATTCATCTAAGTATTCTTGGGGTAACCTTTTAGGTGCGTCAAAATCTTCAAGTTCACGCATTTGTTCGATATGTTCAGACAAAGTGCCAACCAACTCCTCCTCCGATGCTTCCACCACCCCCCAATGCTTGAATGTTTTAAAAAAGAACCCAGCAACAAAAGAGCCCAATCTACCACGCATTAAGCGTAATGCAGGCGACTCGTCAAAAAGGTGCAAAAAATCTTCGTCCATATTATATCAATAGTAGTTTCTTATTTCAGATTGAGAACCTAAGATCTCAAGTCAAAGAGAAGTTATTACCAATCGGAATTGCTTGTGAAAAACATTTCAACTGTTATCGACTTTTGTACTGTTTACAGGGACTAAAAATGAACCATTTTTTAATCCCTTAGCCGAAGTCTCCTCATTTGATTTCCGCCCCCAATGTAGAGCGAACCGCTCCAATAAGAAATATTTTCTGCTTCCCCACCGACATCATACCGGGCAAGCTCAAGACCAAGCTCCAAGTCAAAAACGCGCACTTCATTCAAATTGCCCAAAGCAAGGAAGAGGCGACCTTTTTCATCAAATGCAACTCCCTTGGGCTCTACTCCGGAAGGAGAAAAATCAACCAAAGTCCAA
>JABGUO010000258.1 GCA_018646565.1 Opitutia bacterium
AACGAAATACTATGTAATTCAAGGTCGTGGAGCCGGCGGGCAATTTATTTTCATATTCCCCAGCATTGAACTTGTGGTTGTCGGAACTGCCCACAATAAAGGAATGGGCACCATGCTGAAGGAACTACCCGAAAGACTTGTCCCCGCGTTTAATTAGGAACTTAAAAAAGATCGGTATTTACTCCTCCCGAAATCTTCAAGATAGGTTCAATTTCTCCCGATAATACTTCAGCCGGCGGAGAGCTAAAGATCACCTTGAAATTCTCTTTGGCTCCAGGGCTAATGTCCGAACGCACATACTCACTGGCCTCATCAATAAATTCATTCTTTTGGTTAAAAAACTCCGCTTCAATCGTAACCGAACTCCATTCTCGATCACTAGAATTAGTAATCACACCGATCACTTCAAGTTCATCGTCTACGACCTTTGTTCTTATTTCGCCAAGCGATAAATCTTCCGACACTACTGGCTTAAAAAAACTCATCGAGAGCAAAGGGTAAAAACCAATTAATAATATCGGAACGATAAACCACAATTGCTTGGCATTATGCTTAATGTTCAAGTTTGGCAATTCGGTATGACAATGGGGACAGGTGATTTTATTTTTCATGGGAGGAATTTATTGACCAGAACTATTTTAAGAATGTAAAAAAATCACTCTCTATATGCGAATCCCGCATGGCAACTTCTATTTTCTTAACGATCTGGGGGTACTCGCCTGCAAGGTTATTCTCTTCGCCAATATCCTTGCTTAGGTCATACAATTCAATGGGAGAGTTCGGATTCTTGCGAACATTTAATCGTACCCCCTTCCACTTCCCCATACGAACTGCCTGTTTGCCTCCACGCTCGTGAAATTCCCAATATAAATAATCTCTCTTCTTTTGCATCTTTTTTTGCCCGAGCAGGGTGGGTGCAAAGGACACTCCATCCAATCCACCAGGTGTCTCGGCACCTGATAATTCGCAAAGCGTAGGCAATAAGTCCCACCCTGCGGCGATATGTGAACTGGATGTACCTGGTTTTATTTTGCCGGGCCACCAAGCCACAGTCGCAACACGAATCCCTCCCTCGTAAAGATCGCGCTTATATCCTCGGAGCGGGCCATTACTGTCAAAGAAATCTGGTTTATGCCCGCCTTCCTTGTGCGGACCATTGTCGGAGGTGAAAATCACAAGGGTGTTATCATCGATTTTCAATTCTTCCAGCAAACCAAGAATCCTTCCCACATCCTCATCCATGTGAACCATCATCGCAGCAAAGGCCGCCACCGGATTTTTAATGACTGAACCACCATATTTACCAGTAACATTTTCAAACTCGGGAAATTTCTTGCGCCAAGGTGCGATTCGTTCCTCGGGGGATTGCATCGCAGCGTGAGGAATGGTGAATGGAACATAACAAAAGAATGGATTATCTTTGTTTTTACGAATGAACTTAAGGCATTCATCCGCGATTAAACTGTGGGAATATTTCTTGCGATTAAGTTCGACTTTATTTCGATCGCTCCACACATGAGTGGGATAAAAATTATGGGACTGACGCTGGCAATTCAATCCGTAAAAACGGTCAAATCCTTGATTCATAGGATCGCCCTCAGATCTAGGGAATCCTAATCCCCACTTCCCAAACATTCCCGAAACATAACCCGTAGATTTAAGCACTTCGGGAATAGTTTCAGCTTTTGCAGGTAAGGGATGCTGGCCCTCCGGTTTAATTTCTTTATTTCCGCGAATGTAGCCGTGCCCGGTGTGGAGGCCCGTCATTAGACTGGCTCGAGAAGGAGCACATACAGTGCTCGATGCATAAAAGTTTGTGAGCTTCATACCTTCTCTTGCCATCCGGTCCACGTTTGGAGTCTTAAATTTCTTTTGTCCGAAACAGGAGAAGTCTCCATAACCTGCATCATCTACCATAATATAGATAAAATTCGGTTTGCGATCCCCAGCATAACTAAAAAAACTAAGTAAGAGTGGAATAATAGATAAGAATTTCATTCGTTCGAGATTTTGTTTTAAATAAAAAATTTACCAAAAAATAAAACGAAGAGAAGGTCACGCATAATCATTAACTTCAAGGAAATGTTTATAGTTTAGCCCATTGTTCAATATTGACCTCTTCTTGAATTCACTTTGCTTTTGTAAAGTGCACATATTTTACCTATTATTGGGGCTAAGCTTTTTTTCAGGAACTATGGGGTATTCGAGAAAAAAATCAGATCGACCGAGCCAACCCTTAACTATTGACCCACCCTTCAAGTTCAAACTTCTATCGTGACTTGTCCCTTGGTCCATACATTACTTTTATTATGACAACTCCAAGATTTCTCTATTTATGTCTCTCCTTTCTGATACTTACCTGTCCTCTTTACCCTGAGCCCAAAAATGTTTTGCTTATCCTCAGCGACGATCACCGATATGACTTCATGAGTTTCATGGAGCAGTCTCCAATTTTTTTGGAAACTCCTCACCTCGACCGACTCGCAGGAGAGGGGGCACATCTCGCAAACGCGTTCGTCACCACCTCCCTATGTTCTCCCAGTCGGGCGTCCATTCTCACTGGGCAGTATATGCGACACCACCGAGTGGTGGACAACCAGCGACCTGTTCCTGCTGGAACCATGTTCTTTCCAGAATACCTACAGGACGCTGGCTACACTACCGGATATGTGGGCAAGTGGCACATGGGGCACGAAGATGACACACCCCGCAAGGGCTTTGATCATTGGGTCAGTTTTGCCGGTCAGGGAACCTACTTCGATCCCACTTTCAACATCAACGGAAAAAGAAAGTCTTTCAAGGGATACAACGCCGACCTACTCACCGATCAAGCGATTAGCTGGCTCGACCAAGTGGGTAAACCTGTAAAAAAGCAAAAGCCCTTCTTTCTGCAAATTGGATTTAAAGCAGTACACTACCCTTTTCAACCGCCACCCCGTCATGCCAAGCGGTACCAAGGGAAGAAAATCGACTACCCCGAAACCATGGCTAACACCGAGGAGAACTATTTGTCTCAGTCAAATTGGATTCGAGAACGTAGATATGGAATCCATGGAATCGACCACATGGAAACCGGTACTCTTGATCAAGATCCTGTACCAGACTTTGACGAACTCTATCATAATTTTTGTGAGACCGTACATGCCATGGACGAGAATATCGGGCGGGTTCTCAATCATCTGGATAAGCTTAAATTAACTAAAAACACTTTGGTCATTTATCTAGGAGATAATGGATTTGCACTGGGCGAACACGGTTTTTACGACAAACGAGATGCCTTCGAGGAATCAATCCGTATACCTATGCTGGCTCGAGCTCCTGGAATCATTAAACCAGGCACCAAAATTAAGGAAATGGCCCTCAATGTCGACCTAGCTCCCACCATCTTGGAGTATGCCGGCGTGGTTCTGCCCGAAAAGCCCAAGATGGACGGTCAGTCTCTTCTTCCGCTTCTCAAGGGGCAAAAGCCAACGGATAAATGGCGTGAACATTTTGTCTACGAATATCATTGGGAATGGAACTTTCCCGCCACTCCCACCACTTTCTCCATCCGAACGGATCACCAGAAATATGTCTATTACCATGGTGTTTGGGACCGTAATGGATTCTACGATCTCACATCTGACCCCCACGAACGCCACAACCTGATTCGAGTGCCCGCATATCAGGAAAGAATTATGGAACTCCGAGAGAAACTCTTTGATGAACTGGATAGCTCGGGAGATCTTGCAATTCCAATACGCCGTCCAAAAAACGAACAGTTTTACGATCGTAAGCTCAGACGCTAAATACAATATATTCCTTTAATTTTAAGGAGGAAAAAGATTTTGATTTTCGAAGAACTGGACTTTAATTCCACCCCCATAGGTGACTTGGTATTGCGCCGCAGAAGAATACCGAAACTGGGGGATATTGATGTTTATGAAGTCAAACTGGGGGACGATTTTTTAATGTCCAGCCTATTTCATGAAGCAGAACATCAGCTCGCCAAGCTCGGGCTTGATTTAATGGAAAGGGACGATCTAGATGTAGTGGTGGGAGGCCTCGGGTTGGGATATACTGCGGTCGCAGCACTGGAAGATCCACGAGTAAGCTCGCTTGTCGTTATCGAATACCTAGCACCCGTAATCGAATGGCATCAAAGCGGATTGGTTCCCCTGGGGGAAACGCTCGCTCTCGATGATCGTTGCCGCTTAATTCATGGCGACTTTTTTGCTCTCTCCCGGAACATTGAAAAAAGTTTTGATCCGATGAATGCGGAAAAAAAACACGATGCCATACTGCTGGATATTGATCATACCCCGACTAATGTATTGCACCAGACCAATTCACGTTTTTACACCGAAGAAGGGTTAAGTGAACTCGCAAAGCACCTGAAACCCGGAGGAATTTTCGCCCTCTGGGCCGATGGTGAACCGGAAACTTTCTTCACTGACCGCCTCGGTAAAATTTGGGGATGGGCCGATGCACATACGATCGAATTTGACAATCCCATCACTGAAGACATTTCAAAAGGCACCGTTTACCTGGCCCAAAACCCTAAGTAAGATTATAATCCATTATCCGACAGGTTTCCTGAGCTTGTTCAAATGAACATTTATTCTTCTGTCATTGCCCCCTGGAACAATTTGGTACGCGTACTCGAATCACGCTTCAGAAAACTCTCAAAACTCTTTAATTTTATTGCCGTCACTCGGGTCGTTCGTTCGGGTGTAAATGACCCCGAACTGAAAAACCATGTCAACCGATCGTACACTACTGAAAATTCACAAAACAAATATCTTCGCGATAGGCTTGATCCCGCTTTTCAAGCGGTTTGAACAGAACATATATCCAAAACAAATTGTAACCGCCTGTCTTTTTGCATTCGGTTTAATTTCTTCTCTCTCCCATGCGGAAAGGGCCGAGAGCAAAGAACCGACCCCCATGGTAAACCACGCCTGGGGAAACCTCTATGGCTTTCATCAGTCCAGGGCTCACTATCGCAGTGGAAAAACTTACCTGACCTGGGTGGGTCCCGATAATCACCCATATGTTTCTGATTACAATCATAAGAAGAAGGAATGGTCAGTTCATCAGCGGGTGGGAACGAACCTGATCTCACCACTGGACTACCACGGCAATCCGTCTATTCTGGTTGATCAGAAAGGCTTGTTGCATGTGTTTTATGGAGGGCACAACAGGCACATGCGATACAGTAGATCAAAAAAACCATTATCCAATCGTGACTGGCTGGACTTCACATCGTACATCCCGTACACCGACAGCACCTACCCTCAACTTTTCGAAATGTCCGACGGTACGATTTATTGTTTTTATCGTCGGAGAACTCACCGGGGAAACTGGACTTACATCACAACCCGGGATAATGGGATGACCTGGTCGAAGGAGGTGCATGTGCTCGATGGACGATCTCCTCCCGGAAATGGTTGGTACGCCGCTTTTTCCAAGGATCCCAATCGGGATCATATTCATCTGTTATTCCTATGGCATGCCTCCAAGGACAACCTGCCCGACAGTCGACGAAATTTGTACTATATTCAAATGGATCATTCCACCCGGCAATGGACGACAATGGAAAATGAAGAACTCACCACTCCGTTATCATTTGAAGAAGCAAATGATAAAGGGATGGTATTCGACTCGAAAAATAAATACAGCTCCATACCTCAGCTTTGGCTGACCGCAGATGGACGGCCCGTAGGACTCAATCGAATCAGCGACAAAGACGGGGTAATAACCCGGCACCTTCATGTCTGGACGGGTGAGGCTTGGCAAAGCCAAAAGGTGCCCATCGATGCAATTCTTAAACCTACCCAAAAAAAATGGATAGGGTTTCGCTCCCGAAGTGGAACTGTGCAAAAGTTTACCAGTTCGGATGAAGGGACCCATTGGATCCCGGGTGAAATTATCTTGAAGACTGAGGGCGAACAAAAATTAAATGCACTTTTTGCCAATGCTCACCCGGATGCGGTTTTGGCAATCATCGACCAGGTGGATGCAAAGCGGATTCCGGGGAAGCAACGTTTGTGGATCTGGGGTCAATCCGGATTTTTAAAGTAAGAGAAATACGCCCTACTTATCCTGGGGAAGTTCCAAAATTGTGATATTCTTGAACTTGACCGGAGCTCCATGACCACAGAAACAGATATGGCCGCTACGACGCTTGGCACCCTTGTGCTTAGGCTTCTGCTTATTGATCTCATCCAGATTGGCATCAAGAATCTCCACTCCGTTAAGGACGACTTTTACGCTCGGTCCGTTCACTTTAACCTTCTGCCGGTTCCATTCGCCCGCAGGCTTAAGGTGTCCCCGCTTGGCCGCTTTTAATTTGTAGAGGGAGCCGTGGTACTGAGATTCAATTAGTTTCGCATACCTGGGGTGTTGGTTGTCCAAAATCTGTAGTTCCATTCCAGCCCCGGAAGGTCCGCCCGTTCCGGGATAGTGAATGCCTAGACCATTGTTTCCACCGGGAGGAAGAAGGAATTCGAATTCAAAGACATAGTTTGTATACTGCTTTTCAGTCACAAGATTCGCTCCCTTACAAACAATTGCCCCGTCCTCCACCACATAGTTTCCACCCTTCCATCCGGTCAAATCCTTTCCGTTGAAGAGGGAAACGGGCTTAGCACCGAATAGAAAAAAAGGAAAAAGAAGAAATAATAAAGTAACTAATAATTTTAGATCAAATTTCATAAGTTCAGGATTTGAAGGATTGAGATATTAGGCAAGAATATCCGTGACCACATGGCCATGAACATCGGTGAGGCGCCGGTCGATCGAGTTGTGCCGAACCGTCAATCGCTCGTGATCAAA
>JABGUO010000259.1 GCA_018646565.1 Opitutia bacterium
AAACGAGTCCCCCTTACTGTACCATTCTCATCCCACTCTTCAATCAAGCCAACTGCTGTTCCCCCTACCATTTTGGTACGCGACTTCATGGTACCGTTCTCGTAAAAGTCCACTGCCGCACCATCATAAGGAGATTCCTGGTCGGTTTTATACCACAAGCCATCTTCTCGAAATTCAAGATCTTTGCTTTGATCTGCTTGTGGCAGTGAATTCATATCCTCTAGCTTCTTTTCCGAAGTAGTAATAGTTTCAGTCGAGCATTGGGAGGGTAGCCAAACGATGGTGATCCCTAATAAAAGAACCGTTCCGATCCACCAATATGCAACGGGAGAAAGTAAACGACGGCGCGGGAGTTCTGTTGGATCAGGTAAGTCTGGAAATTTCTGTTCGCTCATTTTACAAAAGTAAAGCCTAGGTAAGGTTAATTAAGCAAGGCATAAAGAAATACATTCATTCCTAACCGCGAGTAAAAAGCGTGTGCATAATTACTAATTTCTTCCCCTGAATAATACTTAAAAATCCTCCATTTCCCATTTGGTTCTTGTACCCAAAGGGGACGCTGTCCATTTTCTGAATAAATAATATCTTTTAATCCATCCTCTCGAGTGACTTCATAAGTACCTCCAGAAAAAGAGGCCAGCTTAAGGTTTTGATCAAAATTCTCTGCTGATTCTCTTACCCGAAATGAAATCGGGGGTATCCATGCACCAAATTCATCTCTCCCCCAACCCATTGCACAAATAGGAGATGCAACACAGGCAAGTCGACCTTTTACTTTTATTCCCACAAATGAATAAGTCGCCTGCGGCCACTTTTCTCTCTCCACAAATGAAAGAACTGTTTCGGGTAATCGTTTTTGTTCGGTCTGGATTTCGAGATCTTTGTTCTTGGGTAATCCGGTAAAAAAAGTTCTGAATAAATCATGATCGCGGCCCAAAGGAATAAAAGTTTTTTCGGGAAGAATCTTTGAAAAAAGCTCTTTCACTTCGGGGCGTTCTTCCCATGCCGCATAGCTATGGCCTAAATCTTGGCCAAGAAACGAAGCTTTTATTCCCGCGTCCAAATAAATAAAGCCCCCCTGCTCCATATACCGCCTCAATGCATCTCTTTCTTCCTGAGGGAATTCCAAATTGGGCTGTTCATCACAGTTAATATAAAGGATCGGGTTTTCAAGTAGTCGCTCATCTGTGAGAGTATTGATAAAGAGAGGGTCAGTATCAAAACGGGCATTACTTTGCTCATTCAACATTTTAAGCAGGCTGGGTAAAGCATCAGGATATCTCCGAATTGAGTTTTCTTGTCTCAACAACTGAACAATTCTTACGCTCCCTTCATTCGACTGACTTGGGCTTTGTGAAAACACCAACGAACTGGAAGTAATTAGTATAATTAAAAAAGATTGGATAAATCTCATGGTTGAACTCCTATTTTATTTAATTCAATCTTGGCTAAGTTTGAAATACGACTTTGTGGGTTTTTCGAAATGTAATCGATCAACACCGGGACGCCCTCTTTTCTATCCCCCAACAAACCATCCATCGCAGACCGTTGAATCACATAATCAGTATCCAGCAATGATCGTTTCATTATGGTTAACCAACCGGGTACCCGTCGAGCGGACATTGCCCGGATAGTAGTGGAACGAACAATAGTATCCTCATCAATTAACAAATCAAAGCCAAGTGATTCCACAGTACTCTGACTCGCATCTAAAAGCGATTGAGCAGCAAAAATTCTCACATCCGAAAATCCACTTTCTACCAAAACGCCTAATTGTTTTTCTGACAAATTATTGCTCTGACCACGCAAACCGTTCAACACCACTTTTCTGACTTTTGGATCGGGATCATTTGTAGCGGGCAACCAAACCGAACTATCTCTCCAACCTTCGCTCAAATTAATAAATCGTTGCCATGCAATGGCACGAATTTGTGAACTACTGTGTTCAGTCAATGCCTTATAAATTTCCGCACCATCCACACCCAATGAAGAAACGGTGTACAGTATGGTTGTAACTTGCGTGGATAATCCATTTACCCCCAGTAAGAAATTTTTAATTTTACCTACAACCTCCCCCGGAACTCGCTCTCCAAAACGGGCGAGTTCAACGGCAGCCATTGATAGGACTTCGGGGTCAGAATCGTTTGTCATTTCCCGAAGAATGCCACGATAGTCCGAATGATAGCTATTTGCATTTCGAGCAACGGCGACCACTTTTAAGCGGATGCCTTTATTCGCGTGCTTCGATAATGCTTTCACCCTGTTGACGATTCTTGGCTGCGATGCACTAGAAGAAATTCGATCCAATGCAGTAAGGAGAACACCGAGATCAGAGTCCGAAAGCAATTTCTCCAAAGAAAGTAGAGGGAGTGGGACGCTAAGATAAGTATGATATTTCAGAACATTTTGCCGAACAATTGCATCTTTGTCTAAAAAAGCATCTTGTGTCATCTTGTACAAATCCGAGCGCATTGCGGAAGATACCGAACGATATACCTTCCTTCCATTAATCTCAATCAGTTCCATTCCACTTCTACGCATCGGTGAAATAATTCGTGGAATCATGGTGGAAACCTCTCTTCGTACTTCAACATCTGAATCACCAAGTTTTGAATAAATTTTCTCCGCCAAAGCTTTATCGTATACCGGGAAACCATTCGAGGCATGTTCTGCGATAGAGACCATTGCCGCACGCCGTACTAATGCACTTTCATCATCAAGGGCACTAATTAAAAGAATTGATGTTTTGATAGAACGATACTTACCGAGTAGCTTTGCGGCCCCTACCCGACTTCCAACCTCAGTACTTTTGAGTCCTTCCTGAGCCCGTTCGATTGTTTTTTCTTCGCTGGAACGCGCAGCGGGTGCAATAGCAATCGTTGTATTCTGATCCCCCACATCGCTATCTGCGTTTGCTGTGACTTCGTTAAGAGAAATAGGAACTTGAGCATTCAGTTTAACAAGAAGGGCGAAAAAAGAGAAAAGAAATATTCGAAAAATCATCGTAACCCCGATTGCCTCCTGATAATCCACTCACTTCCGGCAAGTAGAAAAAGAAGAATAAATACAATCCACGCATTCGACAAACTGTGGCGCTTCCGAACGGAAGGCAAATCTTCAGCAAATGTAGGATCCCCATTACTATTCATTTGATCCACAGAAAGGTATTGTCCCCCAGTCAACTTGGCCAACATTTCTAAATCAAGACG
>JABGUO010000029.1 GCA_018646565.1 Opitutia bacterium
AGGTGTCAAAGACAGACCATCCACATCAAATCTTTTATCAGGCTTCGGAAGTTTACATAGATCAGCAAGTGTGGGCAGTACATCAATATGTGCGGAAAGCGTTTCAATATCCCGACCTTCAGAGTAACCAGCAGAAGGCCAATGCAGAAAGAAAGGTACTCGGTGGCCACCTTCATAGATTGAGGATTTTTTGCCCCGCATTCCTGCATTGAAACCTACAGACGGTTCTGTATCCAGTCCCGGAAACTTGCATCCTGCAGATGTGCCATTGTCGGTCATGAAAATGAGGATCGTATTTTCAGCCAAGTTTAAATCATTCAGATGATTTCGTAAAAGCCCCAGATTATGATCAATATTTGCAATCATGCCAAAGAAATTAGGATTGTTTACACCTTCAACCTTATAGGGTTCAGCCCACTTTGGGTCGACCCGATAAGGACCGTGAGGTGCATTGGTGGCGATGTATAAGAAGAAGGGGTTGTCCTTGTTTTGATTAATAAAACGCATCCCTTCTCGAAACCATACATCGGTGCAATAACCATCAAATTTTTCAAAAGTTCCCCTCCGACTACCCGGACGAACCCGTTCGTAGGTATCATCAAAATAATCATTTCCCCAATGATCGGATGCCTGCCCAACTCCACCGCATCTATGCCAAACCGCATCCTGAAAACCACGGTCCTGTGGACGGTGCGGAGCATTGTCGCCCAGATGCCATTTGCCTGACATCCCAGTCTTGTATCCATTTTCTGCAAAAAGGGTGGCGATGGTTTTTTCGGATGGATGCATCATCGTTCTACCTGCACTGGTTCGGTATGCACCAGTTACACCAGGATGATTCCCAGTCATTAATGCAGCCCGAGTGGGAGTACAAAATGGGCTGACATGAAAGTCTGTGAACCGAACCGATTCTGAGTGTAATTGATCGAGGTTTGGGGTCTTGAGAACCGGGTTTCCATGGCAAGCCAGATCACCATATCCCTGATCGTCGGTCATAATGATAATCACATTTGGCTTTTTAATTTTTGCCTCAAGAAGAAACGATATAGATAAAAGAAAGGCTACACTGAGTAATTTAATAAAAAGGGTATTCATATTTTTTAATCAATGTGAATCTAAAGTAGTTCAACCTCAGTAAAATAGGCTCCTCCCATTTCGTCTACTGAATTGTATAGATAGGTTTCTAAGGTTGTTTCACCTCCGGGAAGGTTTATTTCAAAGATTACTGAACTGGCTCCTTTCTTAATCAATTTTTCTTTCAGCATACCAGCGATTTTAATTCTTGCTCGGACTGCTTTGAGCGGTTTGTTGGCGATCTTGGGAAATTGACGCAGGGTAATCTTGTATCTTCCGTCTTCTTTGACCCGAACATGCCATGGACCGGTTACTTTTTTGAGTTGGTTAATTTCACCAAAGTTCCACGGAGGATTTCCAACTTTGAAATGCCAGTCCTGAGAACAAAGGGTGGTCGGGTTTTCCGCTGAGTTACCTAAATCGAGACAGACGGGTTTCATCCGAGGAGAAACTGATTCCCAGAACTGATTATAAAGAGCACGGAGTTCGGAAACGATTTCAGGATATCTCGCAGCAACATTGTTTCCTTCCCAATGACGATCTCCCAGATTATAGAGAATCTCGCCATTATGGAGACGCCATGGTCCCTTAACAACATTTGAAAAAGCGAATGGTTTGGGCTCGGCTTGCATCCATGGTCCTCCGTGATGTTGCACGACCACATGATCTCTGCAGGCTTTAGCTTTTGCATCTAAAAGAACGGGCAGGAAGGAATGACCATCGAGGAATGTATCTCCAGTTGAGACTTGGCAAATATCTGCAAGAGTTGGAAGAACATCAATATGGGCGGCTAGTTGATGCCGGTCATCACCCCCTTTAAGTCCACCAGCAGGGTAGTGGATAAAAAAAGGTACCCGATGTCCTCCTTCAAAGATGGTCGATTTTTGACCCCGCATTCCAGCACTAAAACCATGAAATTCATCTGCATTTGGTTTTTCTCTGCCTCCCTTTGCTGATCCATTGTCAGTCAGGAATACCAAAATGCTATGGTTGGAAAGATTTAACTCGTCTAGTTTTTGGCGAAGAAGGCCAAGATTGTGGTCGAAGTTAGTGATCATTCCATAAAATTCAGCACCAAATTTCCATTTTACCTTATTTCGGTAAGGAGTTACCCATTTTTTATCAACACGATATGGGCTGTGGGGAGCATTAGTAGAAATATAGAGAAGAAAAGGATTCTCCTTGTTTTCTTCGATGAAACGAATCGACTCTTCAAAGAAGACATCGGTGCAATAACCCTTGAATTTTTCAAACTTGGTAATTCCTTCTCGATGCCGTTCGTAGGTATCATCGAAATAGTCATTGCCGTAATAGTCCGGTGCCTGACCAATTCCTCCCCCTTTGTGCCAAACTACATCCTGAAAGCCCATATCTTGAGGACGACATGGTGCGTTGTCTCCTAAATGCCACTTTCCCATCATTCCGGTACGGTAACCCGCCTTGGCAAAATACTGAGCCATGGTAATTTCGTCATGATGTAGGTTGCTTCGTCCACTCGAAGTTCGGTAGGCACCGGTTCTGGCAGGATATCTACCAGTCATCAATGATGCCCTTGTAGGAGTGCAGAAGGGACTGACATGAAAGTCAGTTAGGCGAACCGATTTCGCATGCAATTTATCGAGGTTTGGTGTCTTGATCACTGGATTCCCATGGCAAGCCAGGTCACCATATCCCTGATCATCGGTCATGATTAGGATTACATTGGGCTGTTTGGCCCAAACCGTTGAGAAAAAAGACCAAAAGAATCCCGTCGCAATGAAACATATTTTTTTCATAAAAATTAAGGTCTCCAAGGATTGGTTGATTCTCCCTTAGGCTGAAGGAATTTGGCATCCACTTCTTTGTACCAGGCATGTAGTTTGTTTCTCATGTTTTTAACTTTTTTGAGTTCGAGGGAAGACAAGTCCTTCGATTCTCCAATGTCTTTTTTCAAATTATACAGGGACACCGTTCCATTCTCATAATTTTCGAAAAGTTTATAGTCACCCATACGGATCGCACCTCCAGGAATCCCTCCTTGATTAGAATAATGTGGGTAGTGCCAATACAAGGCATCGCGTTTAAGCTCTCCTCCTTTAAGTGCCGGAGTCAGGTCGATACCATCCACAGCATGATCGAGTTTTATAGTAGCTACAGATGCAACAGTTGGAAGTAAGTCGATTGAACAAATCATTTCCTTACTGACCGAACCCGCCTTAGTGACCCCGGGGTATCGAATGATCCATGGTTCTCGGATTCCCCCTTCATTGACCCAGCCTTTTCCCCCGCGTAGGGGAAGATTGCTCGTCGGGCTTCCTTCGGATGTGGATAAACCGCCATTGTCGGAAGTAAAGACAACCATTGTATTCTCAGTTACTCTTGCATCTTCCAGGGCGGTAAGAACTTTTCCGATTGCTTCGTCCATTGCTTCGACCATTGCTGCATAAACTGCATGTTTTTGCAGAATTCTTACTTTACGATCATGGAGCGGACCAAATTCTTCTCCCGAAATACCGGCGGCTCGTTTCTTATATTTTTCCACCAAATCCTTTCTTCCCTGAAGCGGAGTGTGGACGGAATAAAAGGATAGATAGGCGAGAAATGGATTTTCCTTATTTTGACGAATGAACTTGGTAGTCTCATCCGCAAGTCGGTTCGGTAAATGTTCTCCTTCGGGACTGTCTGGATGAAGTTCGGGGTTTTTGAACGGAGAGAAATATTTTTTTCCAGTGTAAGGTCCACCCTTCGCCCATCCTCCCATGTTAATATCAAATCCTTGAGCCTTTGGCCAGAATTCCTTAGTTGGTCCGAGGTGCCATTTACCCGCAAAGAAAGTGCCATACCCTTTTTTCTTGAGTATTTCGGCAAGGGTTATCTCATCGAGATCCATTCGGTCATGAAGGGGTGCAGGATTAAATTTGCCTGACCGTTTACCGGAGAAAAAGTTGGTGGCCATCACTCGAGTTGGATATTTTCCTGTCATTAAGCTGTACCGGGTAGGGGAACAAACGGGATTGGCGGCATAACCATTCGTAAAGCGCATCCCTGTTTTAGCGAGTCGATCGATATTTGGGGTCTCGTAGAAACAGTTCGGGTTGTTTGCACCAATATCCATGTATCCAAGGTCATCTACCAAAAATACGACCACATTTGGTTGTTCAGCATTCGAAAATACAAAAGGAATAAGAGTAGCAAAAAAATAAATGGAGGTTTTTAATTTCATTTCAAAAGGTATAGATTTATTTTAGATTCTTATATTGAAGATTTCTTTCGTGAGGAGCTTCCCTGTGGTCTTTGTCTACGAGAGCTCGATTAAAGATTTTACCCAGTTTTGCAGGTTGATTGGATGAATCAGCAATAGCGATCAACTCCTTAAGAACCTCTGTTTGTTCTTTTGCCAAGTTCTTTTGCTCTTCCAAGTCTTTTGACAGATCGTATAGTTCCCAATTTCCTTTCCTATCACGGTATGCCTTCCAATGATCCTTCCGCACTGCCCGTTGTCTTAGGTATTCCCAATAAAGGTAAGAATGCTTAGACTGTTTTCCTTTGGAAAGAAGGGTGGGCAGAATTGAAATGCCATCTGTTTCCGGACAATCTGCACCAGTCAGTTCAGAAAGGGTGGGCATCACATCAGGGTAATAAAATAAGTGTTTGGAAACAGAGCTGGGTTTTATGTTGCCAGGCCATCTGACAAGGTAAGGAACTTTCAGCCCGCCTTCATAGAGCGAGCCTTTACCGGCACGGAATCGTTGACCTGTTTTTGGGTTTAAATTAGGACCAAAAAATCCATGCGGACGCTCTTTGGTTTTAAAGTAATCTTGCCCGCCATTATCACCACATAGAAAAAAGATGGTGTTGTGATCGATATTTAATTTTTTGAGAAGAGAAAGAATTTCTCCGATCTGACGATCGACCATATGCATAAAAGCAGCATATACTTTCGCATCATTTTCTGTTCGCTGGCCCGCAGTCCATGGCTTGTCTTTAAATAATTGCCAGGAAGGATCAGTTTTATTAATTCCCCAAAGACCGTGCGGAGGAGTCCATGGAAGATAGCAGAAAAAAGGATTATTCTTATTTTTATTGATGAATTTTTTTGACTCCTTGAAAATTTCCAATTGGGCATGAGTTTTACCTTCATAAAAGTTAACACTCGGATTACCCGGCAGGACGACCTCGTTACTATTTCGAATTAAGTAACTCGGATAAAAGGTGTGGGCATGTACTTGGTCGTAATAACCAAAGAATAAGTCGAATCCATGTTTCTCCGGTACCCCGCTGGTTCCACGACCACCAATTCCCCATTTACCAAATCCTCCTGTTTTATATCCTTTTGTTTTAAGCATACTGGCAAGAGTGGGTTCGTCTGCTCGAATTGGAGAATACCCGTCATTAAACCGCATGGACATATGACCGGCGTGCAATCCTGTAAGCAGGGAACAACGTGTGGGACCACATACCGGAGCCCCGGCATAGGCATTGCTGAAGCGCATTCCTTCCGAGGCAAATTGGTCAATATTCGGAGTAATAAGGTCGGGATTGCCCATGTGCCCGGATTCAAAATAACCCCATTCATCCAGCATTAAATAAATGATGTTCGGTTGCTTGGCTTTGATCGGACAAACCATTCCCAATGAGATGAGGATGATTGATAACTGGACTGAAAACTTTTTCATTATCTTTGGATTAATTAACCTTTTTGAAGTTTTTCTCCTCTTGGTAAGTCTTCGAACTAAGTGCAGACTTTCGTTCAGACCATGGTATGTTACGGTCAAAAAGAGTACCGAATCTTTCATAATCATTGTAAGAAACAGACCCATTCTTCCATTTAGCCAAATGCTGGTCATATAGTCTCCGCATTCGTTTAATTGATTTAGAATTCTTGGAATTTTTCATTTCGTTTGTAAGTTCCATCGGATCTTTTTCTAAATCGTAGAGTTCTTCGCTTTCTTTAAATCCCTCTGCGGCATAACCCCAGTACAGGTATTTCCTTTTTTCAGTGACCACACCAAGTACATGGGTGGGTGCTTTTCCCCAGACATTGATGAGCGGAAGGGAAGAATGATGGGCAGTCTTGGGATCTTCATATACCCTCATCAAATCTTTTCCATCCATGTTTTCGGGAATTGGCAGTCCCGATAATTTTAAGATGGTGGATGCGAAGTCCACATTGCCCGTGAGTGCCTTTGCTCTTAGTTTCTTACCAGAATTAGAATGCCTTGGATCATAAATAATTAAGGGTACCCGGCTTGATTCCTCGTAAGGTAAAACTTTAGAGCCATATCCATGAGAACCACAGAAGAAACCATTGTCAGATGTGTAGATGATTACGGTATTTTTATGTGTTCCACTTTCCTTCAAGGCTTTCCTAATCATTCCCACTGCAACATCAATTGCATAGATTTGTTGATGGTAGGTTGCCATTACCTCATCATATTTATCTGAATAATTCCATGAATGAAAGCGCTCGTATTGACGGTCTTGTTTACTTTGTTTAGAGAAATGTGCTCCGTAATTCCTTCCATAGTTAGCTGGTTTATTAAAAGTTTTTTCTGCATAGACATGATTGTCAATCGGATCAGGAGTGGCTGGTTTATGAGGTGCTTTAAAACTGATTGATAGGCAAAAAGGCTTGTCCGACTTGGTGGATTCGAGAATGAAATCACGACCAAAGGCACCATAAGACCGTGTGGAGTGAGGGTAATCATTCGCATAATGCTTCATCGACTCATTTTTTGCTGTGTTGTAATTAGTCTGTCCCGGACCACCTCCCCACTTATCGAAATCTTTCTCGGGCAAGGGCAGTCTTTTTCCATTGGGCTCATCCCGAAGATCAAATCCAAACTTTCCGGCAAAGGCGGTTTGATATCCATTTTTATGTAACATGACCGGATAGGTTTTTTCCCAGGTTTTAAGTAACATGTCACCATGGCCAAAATTAGTGCCATGTTTGTATTCAAACATACCTGTCATGACTGAGGCACGGGAAGCCATGCAAATGGCTGTCGTATCGTAATGTCGGTCGAACACCATGCCGTCATC
>JABGUO010000260.1 GCA_018646565.1 Opitutia bacterium
ATAGATATTGGATATGTCAGTTCAAGCGATGCGATTTCATTTGCAGACAATGAGGTAGCAGATGTTCTTCTTGCTGGACTACACAGCAGTACTAATCCTGAAGGAAAACCCTATACAGGTCCTTACTATTACAGTGTATGGTTATGTCTCAAAGAACGACCCTATCAGGGCATATCCGACTTAAAAGGAAAGCCCATTGCCTTCTCCTCCAGGACGAGTACCTCCGGTTATTTGATTCCCTGTTGGGACTTAATGAAAAAAGGATTGCTTCCCAAAGGAGGTAGTATTGAGAAATTCTTTGGAAAAGGAAATGTGTACTATGGGTCCGGCTATGTTTCCGCAGTCGAGCAAGTATTAACCGGCAAGGCCGAAGCAGCAGCGGTCAGTTATTATGTCTTCGAAAAGGACAAGCACCTTACCGTAGAGCAACGATCAAAGCTTAAAGTGATCCAAAGGCAGGGTCCTGTTGCATCCCATACTTTTTGCGTCCGCCAGTCCCTTCCCTCGCAAGACCGTCAATTAATTCAGGATGCATTACTTGGAATCGTGGAAGAAGAACCACAACTATCACAAAGCTTATTTGGAGGTACACTTGTGGGAGTCAATTCTGTTGAACATCTGCAAGCTCCACGGCAAGCAAAGTCTCAAGTATCCACACTAAAAGATTAACTTTTCTTTCCCTGTCCTCATACGAAGCAGGATAATCGAGTGGTCATTTCAAAAATCAGATGATTTCTTTGCATACTGAAAACTTGGGACTGCAACGGGGCGGTGAATGGCTCTTTCGCAATTTAGACCTTTCCATACCCAGTGGTTCAATTGTTGCATTACTAGGTCCTTCCGGGGTCGGTAAATCAAGCCTGCTTTCGTGCCTTTCGGGTTCAGAAACTCCCACCGAGGGAAAAGTTGAATTTAAAATTAATACCGGTGAAATTCGGGAAACAGAAAATATCAGCCCACATCTTGGAATTATTTTTCAAAGTCTTCGGTTAACCGATCATGTTACTGTTTTAGAAAATGTGCTGTATGGAAGAGTGGCACAATATGGGTTAAAAGAATCAATCTTCGGCTTCCCTACGCCGGACAAGGAAAAAGCATTTGAAATACTAAAAGACCTTGGCATCGATCATTTAGCTTACAAGTGGACTTCGCAAACATCAGGTGGAGAAAGACAGAGAACCGCAATTGCACGAACCCTTTTCCAGGATCCCTCCTTTATTTTGGCAGATGAGCCAGTTTCCAATTTGGACACTTATTATGCGGGTCGGGTTATGGGACTTTTTCGTAATTTAACTTCTCAAAATGGAAAAATTGTACTGTGTGCACTCCATGACCCCCAACTCATTTCCAGGTTCGCCGATTTTGCACTCAGTCTAAACCCTGCCCATCCGGAAGGGTGGAACTTACGAGAAGTTCAAAAAAAAAATGAATCCTGAGGAAAAAGAAACAAGAATACCATCCGGATTACCAGTTAGAAATTGGTACGATCGCCTTAATCTGCTCAATATTCTAGTGATCCTTTTTCTATTCCTCACCATTTTTTCAGGAAAAAACCTTCTTCAAGATAATCGACCCGCAGATGTGATGGCAGGAGTTCGTTATTTTTTAAAAAAGTTTTTCCCGCCCGACTTTTCTGACTTCCCGCTTATCTTAGATTCTCTGGGAGAAACTTTTCAAATCGCAATCGTCTCAACCTTTATTGCGGTCAATCTTTCCTTAATTATTGCCCTTGCAGCATCAAGAAATATTTCACCCATCTGGCTCGTTCAACTCACTCGTATGTTTCTTAATATAACCCGAACCTTACCCAGCCTGATTTGGGCATTTTTATTCGTTATATTTTTTGGCCCCACCCCCATTGCCGGTGTCTGTGCTCTCACCTTTTACAGCTTGGGTTACCTTGGTAAGTTTTTTAGCGAAAGCTTTGAATCGATGGACATAAAAGTGGCTCGTGGACTGAAGCTTATTGGAGCGAATCCCATCCAGGCTTTTCTTTACGGACTCTGGCCAAATGTGAAAGCACAGGTTTGGAGTCATTCCTTATGGATGCTGGAATATAACATCCGATCGGCCAGTATTATTGGCTTAGTGGGAGCGGGGGGAATTGG
>JABGUO010000261.1 GCA_018646565.1 Opitutia bacterium
AAGCTCCAATTTTTGCATGATCCCAGCCAATTATCTTTTTTTCAATCTCAATGACATGATCAGTATTTTGAAATGATTGAGAACATAGTTTTTGAAATAAGTCAGGAAAGGTAATGGCGAGAATCAGTTTGCCAAGGTTATGTAGTAAGCCTGCAACATAATCGGATTCATCTTCGTATTTCTTCTCGGCCAGTGACAATATTTCACGGGTCATAATTGCCGTGCCAATACTATGCTTCCAAAAATTGATCCAAGGGAAGGATGAAGCATTCTTACCGAGTTCGGCAATCTCCTCAATTACTGGGGTAGCAGCAAGAAGTTCTTTTATTCTGTTTAATCCCAAAAAAATCGATGCTTCTTCCACCCCGGATATTCTTTGTCCTTCTTTACTGCCAAAGAATATAGAGTTCACCAAATCTAAAACTCTTGTTGTAAGGGAAGGGTCTAACCGAATCACCTCTGCAATTTGACTCACAAAACTATCTTCAGAATCAAGTAACTCGCTTAATGTCTCGTTGATACTTTTAAGAGAAGCTAATTTCGGGCACTGATTAATCCTTTCAATCAGTAGAAAATCAGAAAGTGGTTTGGAAGCAATTTCTGTACCTTGACGATTTTTTATTGAATCGTCATTCTTCATTTTAAATCAGGAATTAAACGCAACCGCGTTGGGACGCATTGCGGTTAAGTTGAATTTATTTTCAAAGCAGAGGTCGAGTAATTCGTTCGCTTTTGAACAGTGGGGAGAATCTGCTTCCAACACTAGGCTCTGCCCATTGGAGGAGAGAAATTGAATTGATCCGTCCGCCCTTTTTTCAAGATAAATTTTATTATTTTGGTTCTGTTGAAAGAAACTGGCGGTTTTGGGGTCATCGAGTAGATCCGCTTTTAAACTTCCTTCTAATTTTTGAAGCCTAAGACTTGGATCACTTGTAACAACGGATGTATTTTGACTACCTTCGAGTTTTTCACTGAACTTCGAACCATCCGCCTGTTCAGAAGGAGCCAAGCTATTTGCCGCCTTACTTAATAATTCTTTACCAATTGAAAACACACCGCTCGCTGTAATAGGATCCATGCGATGGATAAAGCATTTCTAATGCCGAAATTTATAAATTAGAGATTTTTTAAACATTTTCTGTTAATTAGCTCTTCCGCAATCTGTACGGCATTTAGTGCCGCTCCTTTCCATAACTGATCTCCCACGGTCCATAAAGCCAATCCGTTGGGAAATCCATGATCGAGCCTTAATCGACCCACTCCGCAAAGTTCTTTTTCAGAATAATTTATCGGCATGGGGTATCTCAACGCATTTGGAAGGTCCCAGAGTTCAACTCCATTAAAGTTTTCGAGAGCGGTCCGGGCATCAGGAACATTTACAGGGGAATCGAATTCAGCATTAATTGATATCGAATGTGCTCTATACACGGGAACGCGCACGCAAGTACAGGAAACTTGGAGAGAGGGCAGGCCAAGAATTTTCTTGGTTTCATTCCTCATCTTAAGCTCTTCCTTGGTATATCCATCTTCTCGAAAGTCATCAATGTGTGGTATCAGGTTGAATGCAATCGGATGTTGGAATACAGGATCACTTTTTGCTTCTGTAGCTTGTCCCGTAATTTTACTTTTAACTTGATCCTCTAATTCGGTGACTCCTTCGGCACCTGCGCCTGAGACCGCTTGGTAAGTGGATGCAAAAAATCTCTTTAATCCAAATCTCTTATGGAGGGGGAAAAGGGCCATGAGAGCGACCGCAGTCGAGCAATTTGGATTTGCGATAATCCCTTTGTGCGATTCCAGTGCATCTCCATTAATCTCAGGAATTACCAAGGGGACATCTTTTTCCATTCGAAATGCCGAACTGTTGTCGATGACAACACAATCATTTTTACGGGCAATTTCTGCAAACTCCTGAGTGTTACTGGAACCAGCACTGAAGATTGCAATATCCAAATTTTTAAAAGATTCGGGAGTGGTCTCCTGGACGACTTCTAGATTCCCGCAAGCCTGAATTTCCCGACCTGCTGAACGAGAGGAAGCAAGTAACCTCGCTTCAGCGACTGGAAATTCCCTTTTTTCAAGTAAGTTGATAATTTCTTGGCCAACTGCACCAGTTGCGCCTACAATGCCGATTCTATATTTTTTCAATGGTTTTTAATGATTTATATTCTGTGTATAAAAAGAAGTTAAGTTTTCTTGGCTGTCAAGCGAGTGAGCATTTACTTTTGGCAGATATCGATCAACAGCAATTAGAGCATCTATTTCGAGGAAGAATCTTAAAAGTTTATAAAATGTCTAGTTCTAAGCAACCCCCTTCTTGTGTCGAAAATTCTCTCGGCACCCCTTGGGGATTACATGAAGTTTGTCAAAAAATTGGCGAAGGGCAACCTTCGGGAATGGTGTTTGAGGGGAGAGTTCCAATTGGGACGATGGCAAGTGAGTGTAGCGATGAAAAGCAAAAGAAGAATTTAATTACGAGCCGTATTTTGCGCCTTGCTGGTTTAGAGAAAGGCGTAAATCAGGGCGGAGTCGTAGACACATTCGACCGATATGTTTACATTCATGGAACCAATCATGAACAAAACTTAGGAACTCCATCCAGTTCTGGCTGTCTACAACTGTCTAATGCTTGTGTAATCGAACTGTTTGATCTGATTCCCGAAAATACGCATTTGTATATTAATGAGAAAACTTCAATCCGGTTATAGATTGACTAGACAAATTTAAATTTTCGACAGGTTACTCGGCGGAGTCAAGTTTTTCCTTTTGCGTATGTTCTTTAATTTGAACGAGTGATAAGTCAGTTGTCTCATCTTCATTTGTCTCAATGCAAATGGTATTAGAGTTCAAAGTTTTAATAGTGGTGTGAATGGATTCCTGCTCAGAACCAGGCCAATCAGTATCAAAAATTAAAAATTTGTAGTTGATTTGCCTGAGCTGTATCAGAGCTTCATCTACACTTTTCGTATTAACCGTGTGGAATCCCTGATCTTGGAGCTTTTCAATGACCTGCTCTGATTGTTTCCGATTTTTCAAACAAACTAATACGGGGACACTTTTAAAGTCTTTGATTAAGGCGATTACCTTTTCTATTCGAATTGGTTTTTGCAAGAAGGCCAAACATCCCATTTCTAATGCTTCATCCTTTAATTCCGGAAGCGAATAAGCAGTAAAGAAAATAAATTGAGGGAGAATTTCTTTTTCTTGTTTTAATTTTCGTAAAACTTCAATGCCGTTTAATTTTGGCATTTGCACATCAATTAAAACAAAATCGTAGGAGTTTACCATGCACTTGGCTAGTCCGACTTCTCCATCTTTAGCATGATCTGTTTGAAAG
>JABGUO010000262.1 GCA_018646565.1 Opitutia bacterium
AACTAAATTGATACATGTTTGTGGGATCATACGCTTCAAAACCCATGTAAGAAAGCATTTTACCAGCAGTAACACTCATTCCATTGCCAAAATCATACGTAATAATTGCTTCTTCAAGATTGGAGTCGCCATCATAATTGCCTGACGAATCAGTTCCAGGAGCGTTATTGCCTCCAAAGTCAATGTCAACGGAGGCAGAAACGGGTCCGGAAGCGTAATCAAACATGATTTCTACTTGTCCAACTCCACCATCTTGAGTACCGGCGCCGTTGTCTGTGTAATACAGGTCAATGAAACCTGACATTTCAACTCCGCTACCAGTAGGACCGATTTCGACCGCACTCATATTTGATACGGCAAGCATACTCGCCAATGATAATAATTTAAGTTTTGTTTTCATATATTTATTTGTTTAGTTTTAGTTTTGTCCTTTAAGAACATTATTAAAATGTTTCCTTAAAACACCTTTATCAAACAATAAATTGCATATTATACTGAAACTTTTAAATGAATAATATGAATATAAATAATCATTTATTGTAGTCACTATTAAGATGAATATTTTTCACTCAAATCAGCCCTTGCATTTTTTTTTGCGTGTAAACAGAATAGAAATACTAAATTTCACCGCTTTGAAACTATTTTTAAAAATTGGACTACCCTGGATCTGTTCGCTTGCCGCCATTTTCTACTTAGGCTTGGAACTCGGCTCTTCTTCGACTCCCCCGAAATATTCTGATGGAGAGGTGGAAGAAAAAAGAAAAAATCCTCAAACATCCTCGTTCCAAACACCATCTCGCGAAAATAAATTTCAATCGCTCACTACGTCTTCCACTAATTCAACTAGATTTCCTCAAAAAAGTGTTAATAACCCGTCATTACCACCCAACCTCGTTAGGATAATGGAAGGGGGAGACATGATTGAAAGTATGGGTGCCTACCTCGATGCAGTTCGGGCAATGGATAAAGGAAATGTGACGGAAGTAATTAGTGCATTTGAAGCCTTGCCCAAAGGGTATGGTCGCCACCTGGAAATGAAGTTACTAATGAGAAGTTGGTCTGCGATCGACCCAGAGGCAGCCCTACAATACGCGAATGAATCCTTGGATCCGAAAAGTGAGAGGCGGTTTGGAATTTCGGAAGTACTTGCAGGGTGGGCAAATCGAGACCCAGATGGTGCGATCGAGTGGGCAAAAGCGAACAATTCAAGTGAAAAACCGGAGGATAATCCCCTACTTTTAGGAGTCATCAAAGGCTTAGCCGAACAAAATCTTGATTCTGCGAATCAAATCTTCCGAAATTTACCCCAAGGAAGTGCACGATGGCAGGCATCCACTTTTCTCGCTCAGAAGTATGCCGAGATGGGATTCGACCGGGCAATTGATTGGGCCAACCAATTCCCGGAAGAAGACGAAAGAATGCGCGAAACGATTTTAGGACAGATGGGGGCTCGATTAGCAAGGCAGGATATAACTGCCACCGCACAGTGGGTAAAATCAATGAAAAATGATAAAGCCTCCCTCCGAGTTATGGATAATTTACTGACCCAATGGGTAACGAAAGATGCCACTGCTGCTTCCCAATGGGTCGATCGAATAGCAGAGGATGATAAACGGTATTACGGAATGAAACAACTAACTTCCAGATGGGCATTATCTGACCCCATTGCCACAGCTGAATGGTTAAACTCTTTCCCCCCACAATTAGAAATGGACCCCGTGGTCAATGAATTCGTAAACCGAATCTCAACCCGTGACCCCGAGGGGGCAGCAGGATGGGCATTATCGATTGTGGATCCTAAGACTAAAGAAAAAGCGGTCAATAAAGCGATCGCAGCATGGAATCGAATGGATCCGGAAAAAGCAAAGACTTGGCAACAAAACAACTTACCAAGAATCAAATAGTTCGGTTATTTACCGATTGTTTCGATGATCGCTACGATTGGTAAAAATAAAGCGATTACGATAAATCCGACTGCTACTGCCAAAAACACGATCATAACGGGCTCAATTAAGGAAGTCATTCCCGCCACGGCATTATCGACATCTTCATCGTAATTATCCGCAATACGGTTAAGCATCGCAGGAAGCTCTCCAGTCTCCTCCCCAATTTCAACCATGCTGGTAACCATGCTTGGAAATACGGTCTCTCTTTCCATTTGAACCGCCATTGCCTCACCATCCCGTACCGAGTCATGCACCTTACTCATTGCGTTAATAAATAAGCCGTTTGACAGAGTATCCCGAGTGATCTGTAAAGCTTGCAGGATTGGAACTCCACTACTGAGAAGTGTACCAAAGGTTCGGGTGATACGAGATATGTTTGATTTACCCACCACATCTTTAACCGCCGGTACATTAAGTCCAAGCCAATCAAAAAATTTTGCTCCCGGTTTCGTTTTCTTAAAAAGAAACAAACCACCCACAGTTCCCCCCATTCCGCCAAGAACGAGGATTGGGTGAGTGGAAAAAAGTTCACTTATTCCAATCACGATTTGAGTGGGCCCAGGAAGCGGTGCTCCACGAAGCATTTGCTCAAATATTGTCTGAAATTGGGGAACCACAACCATCATTAACAGGGTAACAATTCCTACTGCCACAAACATGATCACACTGGGATAAATCATGGCAGATTTAACTTTTTTAATAGTTCGAATATTTTTTTCCTGAAATTGCGCTAATCGATCGAGCACCAATTCCAGCACCCCACCTGCTTCTCCCGCTTTCACCATATTGACATATAAATTATCAAAAACTTTGGGGTACCCTGCTAATCCGTCCGATAAGTTGCCACCCGAGGAAACCTTTTCTGAGATATCTTCCAGCATGGCTTTAAATTTGGGCTTCTTGTCCTGCTGTTTGATCATCACCTCCAAGCTTCGCAACAAGGGCAATCCAGCATGAACCAAGGTAGACATTTGGCGGGTAAAAATAGAAATATCCTCGGAATTGGGTCCTCCACCCAATTCAATTGCCAAAATCCCCCCTTTTTTCTTCTTCTTTTTCGATTTGGCTGGCTTGGGGGCTTTTTCCGCTTTCACCTTCTTTTTCGATTTTTTAACGGATTCTTTCGCTTCGGGTTGCACAGGCGAAGCGGAGGCAGGATCGGCAGCGAGCGGGGGCTCTTGCATCGGTAAAAGCTTAGAAACGGTAAGACCGTATTGAGCTAACTGGGCGTAGGCTTGTTCTTCATTAGGGGCCTCAAAGGTTCCCTGTTGAGGGTCGCCATTCTGATCGGTTGCGGTAAATTGATAGACAGGCATAATGGTTTAATGTTAATCGTTTTAAGTATATTTCAAGACTTCTTCAACCGTACTCTCTCCATCGAAGATGGAACGAATCCCATCCTCCCTTAAGGTACGCATCCCCTGTTCAATCGCCTTTTGTCGAAGCACAAGAGTCGCGGCCCCAGAATTAATCATTTCCCGAAAGGCATCGGTTGCTTTAATCATTTCAAACAAACCGGTACGTCCCCGGTAACCCGACTGATTACATTCTGCACAACCTGCACCAAAATAAAATTGGCGTTCTCCTACCTCATCTGGATTCAATCCGAGATCCTGAAAGACTTCTTTCTTAGGTTCATATGCTTGCTTACAGCTCGAGCAGATTTTTCGAACCAATCGTTGAGCGAGAACAAACTCCAGTGATGCAGAAAGAAGAAAAGGCTCCAGACCCATATCAATTAATCGAGTCACAGCACCAGGAGCATCATTGGTATGCAATGTACTCAAAACCACATGGCCAGTAAGAGATGCCTGAACGGCAATTCTCGCCGTTTCAATATCGCGTATTTCCCCCACCATGATTTTATCAGGGTCCTGCCGTAAAAAAGCCCGTAATGCTCGAGAGAAGTCCAGCCCAACCTGATGATTGACGGGCACCTGCATAATTCCTTCGATTTCATACTCTACTGGATCTTCAGCAGTTAATAATTTCGTTTCAATGGTATTTACTTCGCGTAGTGCACTGTAAAGAGTAGTGGTTTTTCCTGAACCAGTTGGACCAGTCACAATAAAGATTCCATTGGGTCGACGGACTGCGTCTCGAATATTGGTCTTCACATTTTCTGGGAGTCCCAAGTTATCCAGGTCTAAGTTGACCGCTGACTTATCGAGTACACGCAAAACCACACTCTCTCCAAATTGAGTCGGTAAAGTAGAAACCCGAAGGTCAACTGCTCTGCCTTCAATGGTCATTTTAATACGCCCATCCTGAGGAATACGATGCTCGGCAATATTTAAATCAGCGATTACTTTGATCCGTGAAATAACTGGCAGGGCCAAGCTTTTAGGAGGGGGAGACATTTCATAAAGCGCTCCGTCCACTCGGTAACGAATTCGAAATTCATTCTCGAATGGTTCGAAATGAATATCTGAAGCCTGTGCCCGAATTGCCTGCTGCATGACCAGGTTGACAAAACGAATAATGGGAGTCTCATTTGCAGCATCACTTAGTTCACTTTCCTTCGATTCATCTAAACCCTCAAAGTTTTCCAAGCCAACATCTCCCAATAAATCATCGAGTGAACTTTCTTCCTGAGGATAGTGTACGTCCAAAAGTTGAGCCACATAATCTGGGTCGCAAACCACTAATTGAATCTCGAGATTCAGTGCAAAAGTAAGGTCATCAATAATCGCAGAATTAAATGGATCGGCAGCAAGAAGGTGAACGCCTCCCTCCGAAAGGTAAAGTGGGACAATTGCGTATTGACGAGCCAGATCAGCTCCGATTGTGGAGATCGCCTCTCCTTCAATTTCAGTTACCTCTCCGACCTGTAATTCATATCCCAAAAACTCCGAAACCAAGCTTAGGATGTCTTCCTTAGAAGCAAGCCCCGCAGCAATGATTGAATCAGCATAAGATCGCCTCCCGGCGATTACTTCCTCGTTAAACAACTCCTCTAATCCGTGTTGGGAAACCCCTTCCACTTGCTTAAAGATATCTCGGATACTGGAATTATAATCTACGAAAAGCATGATTCTTATTCCTCTGCTGTGGTTACCATGAGGACCTCGTCCAATGTGGTGACCCCCGCTAAAACTTTTCTAAATCCATCCTCACGCATTGACCGCATCCCCATTTCACGAGCCTTCTTCCGTAATTCAACGATGCTTACATTATGGTAAATCATTTCTTCAATTTCCTGATTGACCACAAAAATTTCAAACACACCTTTTCGTCCACGAAATCCACTGTCTCCACATTTGGCACAGCCTGCTCCGTGCATAAAAGTCGCGCTGGAAGCCTGGTCTTCTGATACTCCCAAAATATTGAGTTCACTACCCTTTGGGGTGTAAGGTTCTTTACAGTTTTGACAAATCGAACGAACCAATCGTTGGGCAAGAGCCGCCCGCAAGGAGGCGGACACGAGAAATGGCTTTACCCCCATATCAATTAAACGAGAAACGGAACTCGGTGCATCATTGGTGTGAAGCGTACTGAATACCATATGTCCTGTAAGAGAAGCATTAATCGCAATCTCTGCAGTTTCCAGGTCACGAATCTCTCCGACCATGACAATATTGGGAGCCTGTCGGAGCATAGAGCGCAATGCTGCCGAAAAAGTCATCCCTACCTCCGCTCGAACTTGTACCTGGTTAATACCGGCCACCTCATACTCGACCGGGTCTTCCACTGTAATAATTTTACGATCCGGTTTGTTAATTACATTTAATGCAGAATAGAGAGTCGTTGACTTTCCAGAACCCGTTGGCCCCGTCACTAGAAAAATTCCGTCCGGTAATGTAATGACCTTTTCAAAAGTAGTTTGATCATCAGAGAAGAATCCAAGTTGGGGAAGACCCAAGCTTAAACTTTCCTTGTCCAAAATACGCATCACAATGCTTTCACCATGAACCGTGGGTAAAGTGGAGACTCGAAGATCAATCACTTTTTCGCCTACTTTCACATTGATTCTTCCATC